>JBJMGJ010000080.1:0-6399 GCA_045807965.1 Bryobacteraceae bacterium
GACATACAAGAAAGAGGACATCGCGCAAGGTGGCCAGTTATTCCGAGCCAATTGCGCGGTGTGTCACGGGCCAGATGGCGATGCTGTGCCCGGCATTGATCTCGGGCGCAACCATTTCCGGCGCGTGTCGAGCGATGATGACATCGCTAAGGTGATTCGCAACGGTGTACCTGGAACCGCGATGCCCGCCGCTAGCATCCCGGAGTTTCAGGCGCGATTCATCGTCGCTTACCTGCGTTCGCAGGCGCAGGAAGCTGTCCGTTTTACTGCAAACCCCGGCGACGTTTCGCGAGGCAAAGCTTTGTTTGAAGGAAAAGGTGAATGCTCCACCTGTCATCGCGCTTTCGGGAATGGATCGCGCGTCGGTCCGGATTTGAGCGATATCGGCTCGTACAGGCGTTCAACGGAGTTAGAACAGTCGCTTCTCGACCCAAAGGCGGAGATCTTGCCGTTCAACCGGATGGTCGAGATAACTACGAATGACGCCAACGTCGTTACAGGCAGGCTTCTGAATCAGGATACGTTTTCGATACAGGTTCTGGATTCGAGCGAGAATCTCGCGACGCTGGCGAAATCGAACGTGCGGGAGTTGAAGTACATCGATTCGTCCATGCCTTCCTACAAAGATAAATTCAGTCCTCAGGAGATGGCAGACCTCCTTACCTATCTCGCATCGCTAAAGGGAACTTCCAACCATGCGCCTTAGAACACTTGGCGTGCTCGCATTGGTCTTCAGCAGTGTGTCGCCTGCTCAGGTAACCTTTGACCGTATTCTTCATCCCGAAAGAGAGCCGCGGAATTGGCTCACGTATGCGGGCAATGTTCAAAGCCAGCATCACAGCGCGCTCGAGCAGATTACTCCGGAGAATGTTAAAAACCTGGAGCTAAAGTGGGTCTTCCAGGCCGCCACTTTGGACAAGTTTGAACCTACGCCGATTGTGGTAAATGGAGTTCTTTACACCGTTCAGGGGAACGATGTCGTCGCTCTCGACGCCAAGACGGGCCGCATCTTCTGGATTTTTCCGTATAATCCCTCGCCCAATGCACGGATCTGCTGTGGGCGAATCAGCCGAGGTCTGGCAATTCTCGGAGACACGTTATTCCTGGCGGCGATCGACGGGCATTTAGTGGCGGTGGACGCGAAGAATGGAAAAGCGCTTTGGGACACTCCCGTCTCACGGTCGGAGGCAGGCTATTCGTTGACCTTAGCTCCGCTTGTGGTCAAAGACAAAGTGCTGGTCGGTTCCGCGGGCGGCGAATACGGGATCAGTGGGTTCCTTGCGGCTTTCGACGCTAAGACCGGGAAGCAAGTTTGGCGCTTCAATACCATTGCACAGCCGGGTGAGCCGGGTCATGAGACATGGGCCGGCGATTCCTGGAAGCATGGGGGCGGATCCATCTGGCTAACGGGATCGTACGATCCCGATTTAAACCTTACTTACTGGGGTGTTGGGAATCCCGGGCCTGATTGGAACGGAGACTCTCGATTAGGCGATAACCTATATAGCGCGTCGGTCGTTGCCCTTGATCCCGACACTGGAAAGCTGAAGTGGTTCTATCAATTCAATCCCCATAACGAATTCGATTGGGACGCGGTACAAACACCCGTGCTGGTTGATATGGTGTGGCACGGCAGGCCGCGGAAGTTAATCCTATGGGCCAATCGCAACGGATTCTTCTATGTCATCGATCGCACGACCGGCGAGTTTCTGATGGCGAAAAACTTCGCCAAGCAGAACTGGAATGTCGGGTTCGACGAGAGAGGCCGACCCATGATGGCGCCCGGCTCGAAATCGAGCACAGAAGGAACACTGATCTATCCGGGTAACGCGGGGGCGACGAATTGGTATGCGCCATCGTTCGATGCGAAGACGGGACTCTTTTACCTGAATACCTGGCAGGAAACGGCAAGTCTGTTTGTGAAGGGCGCAGACGATTACGTGGAGGGCCGTTATTATGGGGGCGGCAATCCTCGGCCTCCGAACCCGAGGGGTGCTGGCGCCGGCTTGGGTATGCATGGCGGGTGGGGAACGGGTCCTTCCGTCAACCAGAAGAAGAAGGAAGAAGGATACGGGCAGTTGCAGGCTCTCGATCCGCAAACGGGCGAGGCCAAATGGCACTTCGATACCAGTGATGTCAGTGAGAGCGGGATTCTGACGACGGATTCGAACGTTCTGTTCACTGGAAACCGAGAGGGCTACTTCTTTGCTCTCGACGCAAAGGATGGAAAGCTGCTTTGGAAGGCTTCGGTTGGTGGGTCTGTCGTGATGGCGCCGATCACTTACGCAGTCGATGCGAAACAGTTTGTTTGCTTCAATGCCGGGAATGCTGTCTTCGCATTTGGGCTCCGCGAACCGCAAGAGTAAGTACCGTATGGATCGACGAATCTTTTTCCGAACGCTTTCAGCAGCAACGGCTGCGACCGGCCTTGTCGGGCCGAAACTGGCCTCGGCTGCGACGCTGCCGAAAATGAAAATTACGCGGGTGCGCATGTACCTGCCTCCGAATCCGAATCCGCTGTTTAACCAGAGCGATCACGTAGTGACGATCGAGACCGATGCGGGAATCACGGGTGTGGGCGAGGGCGGATCAAAAGACCTTCTCGAACAATGCGCGGGACGCTTGATCGGCAGAGATCCTCACCACACCGAGCGGCTTTGGCAAGATATGGCGCGAGCCTTCTTTTACCCGCCAGGCCGTGAAAAAGTGGACGCCATTGGCGCACTCGATCTTGCACTCTGGGATATCAAAGGGAAAGTCCAGAATCTCCCGGTTCACTCGTTGTTAGGCGGGATGGTCCGCAATTATTGCGAGTGCTACAACACGGCTGGCGTCATTCCTGGGATTCAGCCCGGAATGAGTGTGAAGGAAAGATCTCGCCTTACGGTTGAGGCAGGCTATCGCGCGTTTCGCATGGACGCGGCCAGTGCTCCCGGCAACACTACATACAACACTCGTGAACGGCTGCACAAACTTCGCTCGGATTGCCAGGAAGCGCGCGAAGGCGTCGGCAAAGACGGTGATTGGGTGATTGATTTCCATCAACGTTTCGACCTTTCTGATGCTATTCATGGATGTCAGCTCATCGAAGAATTCGAACCGTTCTTCGTGGAAGATCCGGTGCGCGACGAAGCTTTCCGCGAAGATCTGCCGATTCTGCGCCGGACAGTGAAGGTCCCGCTCGCCGCCGGCGAGGAATGGGGCTATCGCTGGGACTTTAACAAGCTCGTTGAAAATCACGATATCGACTACCTCCGGGCAACCTTGCCCAACGTGGGAGGGATCACGGAAATGATGAAGATCGCGGCCATCTGCGAAACACACTTCGTCGGCATCGTTCCCCATTTCACCGGCCCGATCGCAACGGCCGCACTAGTGAACTGCCTGGGCACTTTCTCCGGACCCGTACTGATGGAGTACAACTTCCAGGGGCGTACGCTGCCGCATCTTCCCGAGTGTCTGGATTTTAAAAACGGGAAGCTCTATCCGAACGATCGGCCAGGTTTAGGCGTGCGATTGGATATGAGTCAGTTAAAGCTCATCGCCGAGATCACTGAACCGGTAACCGCGCGTGCGCAGACTTACTTCCGGCCGGATGGCTCGATTACGAACTGGTGATGTCCAGCTTCGCCAGTTGATAGATCAGGCGGCATCCAGGATTGCCCAGTCGTCCTCACGCGTAACCAGGTCGCGAAGAACAGAGAGCATCAGTTCGCCGGAACCAACAGCGTTGGCGAACACAGCCTCAAACGCGGCGGCAACGAGCGGCACTTCCTCCCACTTGGAGTTGCCCGCGAAAGCCATGGCCCACTCCGGAAAGTCACGCTTTTCCGCGGGACCGCTTTGAATCACGACTACTTCGCTATGACGCGGATCGCGTTGGATCACTTCGAACGTGCGCTCAATGGAGGCCAGAGGTCCTTCCAGTATCTGCGCGAATGCGGCGGCATTGTAGAGCAGAGCACCCGTTATACCAGCCCGGAGATTATTCGTTCGGGAACTGGCGAGGATGCTTTTCAACTCTGCCCTTGCTTCAGTGCCGCTTCGTCCAATCCGATTGCGGCTGCAGTAGACGAGTTTATAGAGGCTCATAGTTAAAACTGTTTCGTTATGAGGATGTTAGAGCTGATTCGAAGCTCGATTCCCGCGCATGTGAAGAATCAATTGCTCGGCATCGCTGGCCGGCATCGGCTTGCCATAGTAGTAGCCCTGAACCGAGTGACAACCGTCTTCGCGAAGTCGTGAAATCTGAGCGGCGTTTTCCACGCCCTCAGCCAAGGTGCAGACACCGAGACTCGCACCCAGAGCAGTAATGGCACGAACGATCGCGCGCTGCTTCATGTTTTCGCCTTCGAAACCGGCTAACGAGCGATCGATTTTGATCTTGTCGAACGGAAAACGTGCCAATTGACTCAGCGAGGCGTAACCTGTTCCGAAGTCATCCATAGCGAGCCGCACCTTCATATCGCGCAGCTCATGCAAAGTCTTAAGAATCACTTCATCATTGCGGAGAAGAATGCCCTCGGTGACTTCGATTTCGAGTCTTTCACCCGGCAAGCCCGAGGCGGTCAGAGCCTTACGCACGATGTTGGCGTAATTGCCCACGTCGAACTGAAGCGGAGATGCGTTGACCGCTATCGTGATGTTGTTGGGCCAGCGCGTTGCCTCGCGGCAAGCCGTGCGAAGGACCCATTCGCCGATCGGAACGATGAGTCCGATTTCTTCCGCAAGAGGTAGGAAGAGCCCGGGCGGAATTAGTCCTCGTTCGGGGTGTCGCCACCGAACCAACGCTTCAAATCCGACAAGGCGATCGCTACGAGTATTTACCTGAGGCTGGTAGTGGACCTCGAACTGCCGGAGCGCCAAGGCGCGCCGAAGTTCCAGTTCGCCCGTTCTGCGGGCCTGCGCCTTCCGCTCCATTTGAGCGTCGAAAATTTGATAATTTCCGCGGCCTGAGGCCTTCGCGTGGTAGAGCGCGAGATCGGCGCTTCGCAGCAGGGTCGCGCAATCCTCGCCATCGGTTGAGGAATGGGCAATGCCCATACTGGTGCCAATATTGACGAGCTGGCCGTCGATCAAGTAAGTTCGTTGCACCAGGTCAAGGATTCGCGACGCTATTGTTTTTGGTTCGTCGAGGGTATGAGACGGATGAATCAGTACGGCGAACTCGTCCCCGCTTAATCGCGCTACAACGTCCTCCTTGCGCGTCGAGGCTTTGAGACGCTCGGAAGCGAGGCGAAGCAAAGTATCACCGGCCGCGAGGCTCAGCGCATCGTTCACGGCTTTGAAGCGGTCCAGATTGATCAGGATAACGGCAACAGGGATGCCCGGATTTGAGTCGAGGGCCTCCGAAACAGCCGCTTCGAAGGCGTGCCGCGAAGCCAACCCCGTGAGCGGGTCTTTCGCAGCGAAATCGCCGGGCTTCTCGGATTCCGGGTCGAACGACAGGACATGACAGTCATTGTCGATACCCCTCACACGCATCCGTATGGACTGGACCTGAGTAGCGGAGTGCAGGGTGACCGCGGACGGGTTTTCCGAAGAGCGCCTGGCAAGGTGCTCTTTGACCGCGGCCACTGATGTTGAATCCAGTGCCGACCGGGCGAGTAAGGAATCGAGGTCAAGATCAGCCAGGCGCTCTTTGGCGTTAACTCCTAACAAGGAGCGTATCCGGCTCGTGGCGTGGAGCAGCCGGAGTTCAGCATCCAGGATGAGCAGTCCGGTGTGAGGATCATCCAGCGCCGCCGTTAAGAGCGGGCCCGTTAGCCGTTCGGATTCACGGAACGCGAGCTTGGAGATCGAGTCTCCGTTCGCTCCGTCGCTTTGTTGGTTTGATGCATCGCTGATCTTCAAAACTGCCGCCTGTGATTGAGTGGCTGTTAGAGGGTGTTCTCTCCTTCTTTCGGGGACCCCGGCAACTGTCTTAGTGTTACGCCCGTCAAGCGTGGTGAAAACACGGGCACAATCCACTGATCGAGTACAGGAATTGCGTCAACCGAAACCGGATGAAAGTGCATGTGGGAGATACGCCGGACCTGCCACACCGCGGCGAGAGCTGCCAACGCGGTTAAAGCAAAGCCCAAGTGAATCGAAGTGACGAAAACGTGCCGGAGTATCGGCAGCAGCGGAGGGGTGCCGTTTGCAACGGGTCCCAGCTGGTGGAAAATCATTTCTCCTTCGCGCCGATCCACGAGAAGTTCCGGATCCTGCAACTGTTGCAACAGACGGCCTGGCAGACGGCCCAGGGAGGAAGCGAGCGCAGCCAGCGTGCCAATCAGTGCCGTGCCGAGCATTCCGCCTACCATGCGCGTCGATTGAATGACCGCTGTTGTAATCCCGAACCGCCCGCGACCGGCCAACTCTTGTCCGAACACGTTCAGATTGTTGAAGATGAACCCC
>JBJMGJ010000081.1:0-7498 GCA_045807965.1 Bryobacteraceae bacterium
CGGGAATCGGGACTGGTGTGATGCGTTCGTTTCGAACGATAGCGATGCTGGACTTTGATTGATCGAGAGAGATCTTCGTGAACTGGACGCGTTGGAAGTAGTTCCCTTCCCCACCCGGCTGAAGGCCGGCTCGCTCAAATTGTTCGGCAACGTAGCTGGCAGCCTTTTGAAATCCCGGAGAGCCGACGTCCCTGCCACCTAGTTCGTCGCTCGCCAGATATTGGACATGACTCCACCATTGTTTCCCCGCTTCGTTCCAGTCCGTAGCGGCGAAGGCGCCGAGGGCAAGGATGAACGTGAGGAGAAACCTGTTACGCATGCTCAATTATCGCCGGAGGGCGGGAAGGTCCGAAGCCGAAATGGCTATTCTGTGACTGCATGGCAGCAAGCGACGAATATCGCTCGAGGCAAACCGGTTGGTCGGAACGGAGGGCAAGGTGCGAGCGGCTGTTTATCCGGATTGGAAATGCGCGTCTCGCATTGGGTGTCACGGAAGCCGTGCTGGCCTACCTTGTGTTCGGGCGTGATCTGTTGCCCGCGTTTTACCTGGCAATTCCGGTCGTGCTGTTCGTCATTCTCGTGGTCTGGCATTCGCGCATCATCCGCGAGCGCATTTTGGCCGATCGAGCACTCCAGTTTTACGCTCGCGCGCTCGCACGAATCGAAGACAAGTGGGTCGGCAAAGGCAGTCCGGGAGACCGCTTTCGAGATAGTTCTCATGTGTATTCGGATGACCTGGACCTGTTTGGAAAAGGCAGCCTTTTTGAACTCATTGCCGAAACTCGCACCGCAGCAGCTGAAGCGACTCTTGCGAAGTGGCTGCTTGCCCCGGCGAGTCCCTCGGAGGCTACTGAACGTCAAGCCGCTGTCGGGGAATTGCGCTCCAGGCTCGATTTGCGCGAACACTTCAGCGTGTTAGGTCCGGATATCCAGGCGGAGGTCAGCGTGGAGGGTTTGGCTAGCTGGGGTAATTCTCCAATCGTCGCTTTTCCGTCTCTGTTGCGTCCCGTTTTCGGTGTACTCGCCGCCCTCAGTCTCGGCCTGCTCCTCGGCTTTTTCGCCGGCCTTGTGTCACCATTTCCCCTGGTTGCCGTCATTGCTCTCGATGTTTGCATCGGGCTTGCATTGCGCGCGAAAGTACGAACCGTTTTGGAACCAGTTGAGACCGTGAGCCATGGCCTGTCGATTCTTTCGCTGGCGTTCACGAGATTGGAGCGTGAGACTTTCGAATCGCCACTCCTCGCTCGTCTCAAATCTGAACTCCGATCCGAAGGAGCACCGGCGTCCGACTGTGTGACGCAGCTGGCGCGTTGGGTGGATTGGCACGATTCGGCCGAACACCCGCTGATTCGAGCGCTGAGGCCACTTCTATTCTGGCGAGAACAAGTTGCCATGGGCGTCGAGAGATGGAGGCAGCACTCCGGAATGCACGTGGCCTCCTGGCTGCACGCTCTCGCCGCGTTTGAAGTGCTCTCCTCCTTTGCCTCCCTCAGCTTTGAACGTCCGCATTGGTGTTTTCCGGAGTTGGTGGCGGGATCCGTTCCGGTTTTGGAAGCACATGCGATCAGGCACCCACTTTTGCCCGAGGCAAGATCCGTTGGCAATGAGGTCTCTCTCGGCGACGGTGTTCATCTCCTGATCGTCTCGGGCTCCAATATGTCGGGGAAGAGTACGTTTCTCCGAGCGATCGGTTTAAACACGGCACTCGCTTGGGCAGGCGGCCCGGTTTGTGCGAAAGCTATGCAGGTCTCCCGCCTATACCTGGGCGCCTCCATCCGCGTGACCGACTCTGTCCTCGACAATCGATCCCGCTTTTTCGCCGAGATCTTACGAATCAAGCAGATCGTTGATCTTGCCAAAAGCTCTAGAGCGGCGCTGTTCCTCCTCGATGAGCTTCTCAGTGGAACCAATTCTCACGATCGACAGATCGGTGCCGGCGCACTTATACGCAAACTTGTTGAGTTCGGCGCTATCGGAGTCATCACAACCCATGATTTAGCGTTAGCTCACATCGAGCAGGAAGTAGACGGCAATGCAACGAACGCTCACTTTGACGATCAGATCGTGAACGGAGACATCACCTTCGATTACCGCCTTCGCCCCGGCGTCGTTACCCATAGCAACGCTCTTGAGCTGATGCGGTCCGTGGGCCTTGACGTTTGAGTTATAGTTTCTGCGTGCAGGCGAAGCTCACCGCCACTCAGGTTAAACGCGCTCTCGCCGAGCTTGCGGACGCGGAACGGGCGACGAGCCTTGCCCGGTTCTTCAAAACCGGCAAAGGGGAGTATGGCGAAGGTGACCGTTTTCTCGGAATCACGGTACCGCAGCAAAGGGAAGTAGCTGCGAAATACCGCGAGTTATCGCTGGACCAAGTTGCGCGGCTATTGAAATCGCCCTATCATGAGCTCCGGTCCGTGGCACTCGCGATTCTCGCACTTCAGTTCAAAGGCGGCCAGGCCGACGTACGCCAGTGTATCTTCGATTTCTACCTGACGCAAATCGACAAGGTCAATAGTTGGGACCTCGTCGATGCATCCGCGCCTTACATCGCCGGACAATACTTACTACAAAGGCCTCGAGAAATCCTTTACCAACTCGCGCGATCTGACAAACTCTGGGAACGCCGGATTGCAATCGTCTCGACCTTGGCTTTCGTCAAAACCGGGCAACTGGATGATGCATTCGCTATCTCCGAAATGCTACTCGGGGACAAGCACGACCTAATTCACAAAGCTGTTGGTTGGGTATTACGCGAATCGGGAAAAATCTCGAGACCCAGGCAACTCCAGTTCATCGCGGATCACTACAGCCAACTCCCGAGAACAGCCCTTCGTTACGCAATCGAGCACTTGAGCCCACGCGAAAGAAAGCAGATTCTGATGGGTGATCTGGCGAGTCTGAGTATCCCTTTGCGGAAATGACAGGAGCCCACCGCAACTCGACTGCAGTGGGCTCCTCCGCAAAACAAAGCAACTAATTAGGCGTTAGCGGCTTGGTAGCTATGCTTCAGATTGCGAACCGTATTGTGCGCCTCTTGAACGCCGGCGTATTGCGTTTGGACTAAAGACCCAACGTTAGAAGGTAAGGTTGCACGTAACGCTTCCTGATACGCTTTCATTGCGGAGTCCTCGCCCGATTCCGCTTCGTTCACGATGGCCCGGTCTTCGTCTCTGGCGAAGGCCTCTTTCAAGTTGATCCAGCCACGATGAAGTGCTCCTGCCACATGGCCGGTCTTCGCCGGATCGCCGCCAAGCTGTGTAACCGCCGCGGTGAGTTCCTGGACATAACCCGCGCGCTGGCTGGCATATTTAGAAAACAAAGATTTCAGCGATGCATCTTTAACCTTCTCGGCAGACGTCCGAAACCCTTCCTCGCCGTCTTTACACGTCTCAATGAGACCATTGAGAACACTGATTGCTGCGCTATACGTATCATTTGCCATTTGTCTTCTCCTGGTGATTGGACTAGCCTCGCCTAGAAAGATTTCGCAATTCTCGACACGCGGGGAGTGAGAGATGCGCGAACAAACTGCACCGCTGAAACGTCATAAACATAGGTAGTCGAGTGCCTTCAGAGTCACTGAAACTTGGCTTCAATTATGGATCTCAACACCTTAGGTATCGCGATGGGCTCGGCGTGGCTGTCGGGCATCAATCTGTATGCAACGGTCTTGACCCTGGGCCTGCTCCAGCGCTGGGACTTTGCTCACCTTCCTGGTGATCTCTCCATCCTCGGCCATACCTGGGTGATTGTCACCGCAGCGTGTCTCTTCACGTTACAGTTCATTGCCGACAAGATTCCCGCGGTGGACTCTGTGTGGGATTTGATTCACACCTTCATTCGCGTCCCCGCGGGCGCTATCCTCGCGGCGACCGCTTTTGCGGATTTTAGCCCCGAAGTGCGCATGATGGCGCTGCTCGTCGGAGGGGGCATCGCGCTGAGTTCGCACGGGACGAAAACCGCAACTCGCCTTGCGGCCAATACTTCGCCCGAACCGGTTTCTAATGTGCTTTTAAGTCTTGCCGGTGACGGTGTGACTGTCGGTGGATCGATTCTTGCCGTCTCCCACCCGGTCGTATTCATCTCAATCGTTACCGTCGCAGTGCTGGTTTCCTTATTGCTGGTCCACTGGATCTACCGGGCTCTCAAGCGCCTCTTTCTTCGCCAGCGGCAACCAGGAACTCCTGTTGCACCGGCAGCGCGTTAGGAATCCGGCTATTGTGTTTGCATCTTCTCAGGCAAGTGCATGGGAGAGCAGCATGGTTTCTGAACCGGCTTGAACTCCATTAGTTCCACCCGCGTGAGGTTTGGGTCGTACATATTCAGCTGCCACTTGCCGTCTACTCCGATCTTCTCCGGCTGTGGCGCCGTATAGCCGCGCTCGGACACGATCTTTGAAGCGGCATGGATATCGGGTACACCTAACGCGAGATGGTGCATAACCCCGCGTGTCTTCGGAGTCGGATTATTAACGTTCAGCATGTACTCCAGCCAGTCGCTACCCTCCGGCATTCTCATATCCACTTAATCGACTCGCTCTTCGGTTTTGCCTCCGTACCACATCACCTGAAACCCAAGTATGTCGCGGTAGAAGGCATCCACTGCCTCACGATCGTGAATGATGAGACCGACGTGAATCATCCGCTTGGAGATTCGGGTACTTGGCAGTAGCTTCCCGAACTGTCGCGCTTGCACGCTTCCCTTCACATACTGGACGAATTCGATTTCGTGATTTTCCGGATCTTTCATCCGAAAACTTAGATTTCCTTCGGAGTCACGATCCACTTTGGAAGGCACTTTGACGTTGTGACCGGCAAGGTAGAGCTGAAGCTTTGGCGCGTCTTCGGTCTCAAACGCAATGTGATCGAGGCGGTCCTGCTCGTCCGATTTAAGGTCCGGAAGAATCTCGATGTATTGGTGGTCGTTGACTTTGAAGAATCGCACCGACGTTCCTGCTTCGGGTTTGGGCGCTTCGAAGCTTTCATAACCCAACGTGTGGCCGTAGAACTGCTCTGCTCCCGCCATATCGTTGGTTTTGAGAGAAATATGTGCGACTCCGACGATCGGTGGGCGGCCGATCTCGGCGGCACGCAAACTGGCGCTGACTCCCACCAAAAGCAGAACGTAAGGTCCGAACTTTCGAGCGATCATCATCTATTTGCCTCTTTCGATACTGACATTCGTGAAAAGATCGTGACCCGACCGAGAAGAGAGAAGGACTGGATTGCTCCAGCCTCCTACTTCTTATGCGCTCAACGTGAAGTGACCATGTTGGGAGTGACATGGATCAGGCCCCCGGGATTCATGTCTTCCAGCATCCAGAGCGAGCCGTCGGGTCCTTCTTCCACATCACGAAGGCGGTGGCCCACATTCCATCGCTCGGCGACTTTTGCACCGCCGCGGCCATCGAAGATGACGCGGACGAGCGCTTGAGTTGAGAGGCCACTGATGAAGCCGTTGCCGTTCCATTGAGGGAAGGTCTTCTTACCGCGGTAGAACATCAGATTGCCCGGCGAGATCACCGGCTGCCAGTAAATGACAGGCTTGGTCAGGTCGGGTCGCGTATCGGGATCGGGGATGGGAACGCCGTTATAGTTCTTGCCATAGGAGACAAGCGGCCACCCGTAATTTTTGCCCTTCTGGATGAGGTTCAGCTCGTCGCCACCGCGTGGGCCGTGCTCGATTTCCCATAACTCGCCGGTAGGCGAAAACGCTAAGCCGTATGGCGTGCGGTGGCCCGTGGACCAAGTTTCCGCAGGCGTCAAATTGGGGCCGGGGAAGGTGTATGAACTCACCACTGGAGCGGTTTTGGCGGCTTCGGTATCTTTGGCCGGATCGATCAGGGGTATGGTGGCAGCACCGGTCTTTCCAAAATTGGGATTACCGGGAGCGGGTTTGCCGTCGAGCGTGAGGCGGAGTATCTTGCCTTCGGGCTGGTCAGGATCTTGGGCGGGAGTGAACCGTTGGCGATCACCGACCGTGAGGAACAGATATTTTCCGTCGGGCGAGAACGCAATCTGTGCCCCTTCCTGGCCGCCTTTGCCCTTAGGCATCTGACGCCATAACACAGACAGGTTTTCGAGGCTGGCGGAAGTAGCGGTGGCATTCAGCGTGGCGCGGGCCAGGGCCAGGCCGCCACCATAGTCGCCCGGCTCGGCATACGTGAGATAGACACTATGGTCGGTCGCGTAATGGGGCGAGATAAAAACGCCCAACATGCCGTTCTGACCCTGGTAATAGGCTGGCGGCACATTACTGACCGCAACCTTTTCGCCCGTCTGAGAAACCAGCCAGACAGGTCCGACCTTTTCGGTGATGAGCATACGGCCATCTGGCAGAAATGCCAACCGCCACGGCAATTGAAAACTCGCCACCGTGGTCAAAGTGAAGGGCAGACTGGCTTCGCTTTTTTGTTCGCCGGCATTGACCTGCGCCCAGACCGCCACCGCCGTCAGCGCAAAACTCATTGATGCTTTCACTACGTTGTTCATCGTTGTTTTTCCTTCATCTCTAAGCGACAGCCGCAGCCAAGCCGGAGCATCGTCGACTGATATTAGCATCGGATTCACCACATCAATGCAGGTGAATCCTGAGCGTGGATCGTGATTGTTCGCCGGCTCCGCCCATCTCCAGGTGCTGAGCCAAGCGGCAATGCTGAACTGTGTGCCTCGCGCACCGTCACTTTGCGAGGCCATCACTATCCACAGATGTCTTTGAATCGGGCGGCGCTTCCCAGATTAATTGTTTTCATTCCCGGAACCTTTGGATTGCTCCCCAAACGCCCTGGACCAGCGAGTTCCACTTGATGCGCGGCTTGTTCACCTACAGTGCGGCTCATCGCGGCCAAGGCCCGCAACTCAGCCAGGCGACGACGGCCGGCGATCAGCTCACGCTTCAACGCCGGGTGTACAACTACAGCTTCATTCCCATGCCCGACAACACCACCGCGTATTTGCCGTTCTACGCGCAACGCTCGATGGGGACAATCAGCCAGACGGCCCAGTTTCTTCATCGAAGAGGGATACGGTAGCGAGCATCTCGGCCCTTCAATAGTTCACGGCACAGGACTGCTGTTAGACGAATTGCCCATTGCACGCTCCAGCTGCGAAAGGATTGGGAAGGCGACCCTATAGAAGCCCACATTGTTGCTGTAGTCTTCCGTCTGCTCGTCGGATAGCGAGGTCAGGCTTTCGAGGAGTCCGGGCATGGCCTTCAACCCATGTACCGGCACTTCGATAACTAGCTTGTTATCCGGCCCATTGCATCCAAACAACGACCCAGAAGCCGACAGTTTGTCCCGCTTGTTCCAGCGGTGTCAAATTTGCCGGAGGCCAGCCGCGGCGCTGAGTGTGACGGCTCAGTTCTACCATGGTGATCCCCGGAACGGCGGCAAATTGTTCGATAGCATCGGTAAAATGCAGTCCCAGCTCCGGATCTACAAATTCGTTCAAGCGTAGGAGTTGTCCATCGTTATATAGGAAGGCACGAGGAGGCCCAG
>JBJMGJ010000082.1:0-9247 GCA_045807965.1 Bryobacteraceae bacterium
CAGGACATGGTTCTTGGTTTGTACTACCTGACCAAGATGCGTCCGAACTCCAAGGGGTCGGGCCGAACCTTCGCTTCAATCGACGACGTGCTGATTGCTCTTGAGATGGGAGAAGTGGAAACACTCACCGCGATCAAGCTGCGTCACACGGGCAAGGTTATCGACCTGACGAAGGCGTTCGATAACCAGAACATTCTTTATACGGAACCGATCGAGTTCACTAAGCAGTACATGGACACGACCGTAGGCCGCGTTATTCTCAACGACGTTCTGCCTGAGTCCATGCCGTTCATCAACGGGCTGCTGAAAAAGAAGGGCATGGCCCAACTTGTTCAGTACTGCTATCTGAAGTTCGGACGTGTTGTCACGGTTCAAATGCTGGACGAAGTGAAGAAGCTTGGCTTCCTCTATGCAACGCGAGCCGGTATCTCGATCGGTATCGACGACATGGTCGTACCGGAAGAGAAGGTCGGCCTGGTGCGCGAAGCGGAAAAACAGGTTGTTGAGGTTCAACAGCAGTACCAGGAAGGCGCCATCACTCAGTCCGAGCGCTACAACAAAATCATTGAAGTCTGGTCGAAGGTCACCGAAGCGGTCTCCGACAAGATGTTCAAAAACATGGAAGAGGACGACCGTACCGGCCGTATTCTCAACCCGATTTACATCATGGCGGACTCCGGTGCTCGCGGATCCAAACAACAGATTCGGCAGCTCTCGGGTATGCGCGGTTTGATGGCGCGTCCATCCGGCGAAATTATCGAAACCCCGATCACCGCAAATTTCCGCGAGGGCCTGAACGTTCTCGAGTACTTCATCTCGACCCACGGTGCTCGTAAGGGTCTAGCTGATACGGCTCTCAAGACGGCGGACTCGGGTTACCTGACACGTCGTCTCTGCGACGTGGCGCAAGACGTGATCATCACGGAAGACGATTGCGGAACTTCCGACGGTATCTACGTCGAGCCGATCATTGAATCGGGCGAAATCATCGAACCGCTGCGCGACCGCATCGTAGGCCGTGTTGCTCTCGAAGATCAGCGCGATTACGAAAACGAGATCATCGTCAGCGTCAACCAGGAAATCACGGAAGAACTGGCCAGCGCGATTCAGGCTGCGGGTATCGAGCGCGTCAAGATTCGCTCGGTGCTCACTTGCGAATCGAAGCGCGGTGTATGCCGGCTCTGCTACGGACGCAACCTGGCGACCGGACGGATGGTTGAGCGCGGCGAAGCGGTCGGTATCATTTCGGCGCAGTCGATCGGTGAACCCGGTACTCAGTTGACTATGCGTACGTTCCACATCGGTGGAGCGGCAACCAGGGTCAGCGAGCAGTCGACTCAGGACGCAAAGAGCGACGGCTACGTACGGTTTAACAACGTCAATACGGTTCGCAACAACAAGGGCGAGCTGATTGCCATGAACCGCAACGGTATCCTGATCATCGTCGACGAAAAGCAGCGCGAACGCGAACGGTATCCGGTCGTGTACGGCGCCAAGATCAACGTGGAGGACGGCGCGCCTGTGAAGGCGAACCAGATCCTTCTCGAGTGGGATCCGTATACGTTCTCGATTCTGACCGAAGTCACCGGTGCGGTGCACTTCAAGGATCTGATCGACGGCGTGACGACCCAGGAGCAGGTCGACGAAATCACGGGCAATATGCAGGTGGTCGTGACCGAATCTTCGGACGAGAAGCGCTTCCCGACTGTTGTTATGCGGCCGGAAGGCGGAAGCCGTTCGGAAGAGAAACGCTACCTGATGCCAACGCATGCGCACTTGATGGTGGCGGACGGCGATGTACTGCACGCCGGCGACGTCATCGCCAAGATTCCGCGTGCCACAACGAAGACGAAGGACATCACGGGTGGTCTGCCGCGTGTGGTCGAGCTCTTCGAAGCTCGCAAGCCTCGCGAAACGGCCATCATTGCTGAAATCAACGGCGTCGTGAAGTACGGCGAAGTCACCAAGGGTATGCGCAAACTCTACATCGTTGGTGACGACGGCGTGCAGAAGGAATATGCGATTCCTCGCGGCGTTCACATTAACGTGCAGGAAGGTGAGCGCGTCCGTTCCGGTGATCCTCTGATGGATGGTCCCCGGAATCCGCATGACATTCTTGCTGTACTCGGCGAAAAGGAACTGCAGAAATACCTGGTGAACGAAATCCAGGAAGTTTATCGACTGCAGGGTGTGAACATTAACGACAAGCACCTCGAAGTCATCTCTCGTCAGATGATGCGCTGGGTGCGAATCGAGGACATCGGTGACACCGAGTTCCTGCCCGATGAGGTCGTGGACAAATTCAAGTTCCGCGAAGAGAACACTCGAGTGATCGAGGCAGGTGGTCGGCCCGCATCCGGTAAACCGCTTCTGCTTGGTATCACAAAGGCATCTCTCTCCACCGACTCGTTTATCTCGGCGGCCAGCTTCCAGGAGACAACGCGGGTTTTGACCGAAGCCGCCATCAATGGCAAGGTCGATTACCTGCGCGGTCTGAAGGAGAACGTCATCATGGGTCGCTTGATTCCGGCCGGAACCGGCATGGAATACTATCGACGCGTGAAGATCGCCGGCGAAGACGTGGTGGAAGAAGAGCCACTGGCAGAGCAGGAACTGGCCTTGGGTGATGGTCTGCAGGATTTTGCGGATGAAACCCCGGGCATCTACACTGGCGGGCTCTCGGAAGACCTGGGTGAAGAGCCCATCAGCATTCCCGAAGAAGTCTAACGGGCAATCGATCGAACGAAGAAAAGAGGGCGGCTCTCGTAGCCGCCCTCTTGCTTTTTAGCGATCATAGAATTTGCACCTCGCTAAGAAAGACTTTGCGGCTATCTGTGCGAATGGCGGAACAATCGTCCTGCCAAGCCGCCTTTTAGCTTCCGTGGCCCGCCAGCAACTTGCGGCGGAACGGATACAACTCGGGCTTGAGAGCTGGGAACGGCCGGAGATCTTAAGCATCAGCGCCTGGCTTGTCAGCAGTTGGAACGCCGCGCGTTTTAGCGGATTCAGCGTACCCGGCTTGCTGTCGCCCTCGCAAGAAGTTGAGCTCTGGCGCGGGCTGTTCGAAGAACTGCATCCGGCGGTTTTCGATCCGGGCGGCGCTGCCGGATTAGCCATTCGAGCCGCGCAATCCATCGCCGAATGGCATCTGCCGCTAGAAGGCGAATGGTGGGAGCGGAGTGCCGACTCCGAGTCGTACCGCCAGCTGCATCGCCGTTTCTCTCGCGAACTGCGTGACCGCGATTGCATGACGCGTGCTGAGATCTGGCGTGCTCTTCCGGACTGGATCCGATCTGGAGCATACAAGCCTGCTCAGGTTACGTTTCTCGGATTTCGTCAACCAGTTGCGCCGGCGATGTCCGGGATCATGGACGCGCTTGGCAGAAGCGCAAGGAGCCTACCCTTTGACGCAAAACGACCCAAGCCGCGAATTCCAACCGAGCAGTGTGCTCGTTTTGAAGACGAGATCGAGACTGCTGCGCGCTGGGCCCGCCGGCAGATCGAAGAGAATCCCGAGGTCACCGTCGGGGTGTTTGTTCCGGAGCTTCGAAGTCATCACCAGGCGGTCGCGCGCATCTTCGACAGTGTTCTCGATCCGCCAAGTTCCTTGCGCCTCGACCTCCCTGATGCCGTCTCGGAAGACGTAAAACGACCGGCTGTCCACGTACATGCCTCCAGGCCGCTCGTTCGAGAACCTCTGGTTACGAGCGCGTTGACACTGCTAGAACTGCTTCGAGCGCGGATCCGCATCACCGATGCAAGCGCCATTCTCTTGTCACCGTTTCTTGCCGGCGCGGCCGCGGAACGAAGTCAACGCGCGCTTGCTGATCTGAACTTGCGAAGAAGCCGCGAGATTGATGTGACTCTGTCGCACATCCAATACCGGACTGTCGAATGCGAACACCTCGCTCCCGTCTGGCAGAAGATTCGCTCCATTCGCCCGAAGGCGTCGGCCATGGACCTGATCGAGTGGAGTGAACTGTTCGGCGATCTGGTTGGAGCGAGCGGCTGGCCCGGAGAGCAACCGCTGACCACGCATGAGCAAAGCGTTGCGCAAGGATGGAACGATGCGCTCTCCGAGTTGGGCAGCTTAGGCTTCGTCTCGCCGCCAGTGCCATTCGAAGTTGCGCTATCGCGCTTGCGCGATGCACTCGGACAAAGCCGAAGTCCGGAGACGGGTGACGAGCTCTCTCCAGTCCAGGTCCTCGACTTCGAGGACGCCGAGGGATTACAGTTCGACTGTTCCGTTGCGATGGGCGTCTCGGAGGAGAAGTGGCCACGTCGAAGTCACCTGGTGCCGTTCATCCCCCCTGCCATCCAACGCTCGAGCGAATCGTCGCTCAGCTTGGCGCAGCGGTTTCAAGATGAGTCGGAAGCTAGAGCCTCCGCCTTACTCTCAACCGCTCCCAATGTGCTCGTCACATACTCGGGTACTCTGGCGCCTGCAGCACGAGGACTGGTCAAAACGAAAGCCGGTTCAGTGCCGAAATGGCTTGGCACAACGATGCTCGCGAGCGACGTTCGTCGAACCGACATCGAATCGATACCCGATCGCCAACCTCCGCCGTTTCGTTCGACCGCTTCGCTTTCAGGTGGCGTCGGCGTCATCAGGTCTCAGGCGCAGTGTCCGTTCCGAGCCTTTGCGGAGTACCGCCTCCATGCGCAACGGCCGGAAGATGCCTGCTTTGGTTTCGATCCGCGCGAACGTGGCGGCTATCTGCACAGGGCGCTCGAAAACGTTTGGAAGCGCCTGGAATCGTCCGAACGGCTTCTCGGAGCGAGCGATTCAGAACTCCAGACACTGGTCGAGGATTCTGTCGCGGAGGCGCTTGCGTCCGAGCGTAATAGCCCGTTCCGCGAAGTGATTTCCACTGCCGAGAAATTGCGCCTCAACGATGCAATTCTTTATTGGCTGCGGGAGAAGGAGAAGAACCGGAGCACGCCGTTCCGAGTCGAGCACATAGAAGAAAAGAAGACCGTCGACATCAATGGGCTTCAACTGAGGATTCGCGTGGATCGCATCGACCGGCTTCGTGACGGCAGCGTGGTGTTGATCGACTACAAAAGCGGCGAGATCTCGGAAGCAAGTCTGCAGGGGGACAGGCCGTCTGAGCCACAGCTGCTCGTCTATGCTGCAGCCATGGAAGAGGAGGTCGACGGCATATTCCTGGCGCAGGTGAGACCTCGAGAGGCCAAAACCGTCGGATGTGCGCTTCACTCGCACTTCCCTCCCTCCCGAAGCTCGAAACTCGATTGGGCAGCGCTACGGGATGACTCCCGAATTTACCTGCGCGATTTGGCGCGTGAGTTCACGGCCGGCCATGCACCGGTTGATCCGTTGCCTGGCGCCTGCAAATTCTGCAATCTTCCGGCTTTATGCCGGGTTCGCGAAGGGGCAGGCGGCTTGGAGGACGAGGACGATGACTGAATTACCGCCGGTAGACTTCGCCGAACGCGAGCAGGCCATTGCGACCGGCCGTTCGTTCATCGTCAAAGCGCCTGCCGGTTCCGGGAAAACCGGATTGCTTGTGCAACGCATCCTTGCGCTCCTGGCGCGGGTAGAGCGGCCCGAGTCTGTGGTTGCGATGACCTTCACGATCAAAGCTGGAGCCGAGATGCGCGAGAGAGTGATTCGAGCTCTCGAAGCGGCGGCGGAGGGCAAATCAGCGACTGGCGCTTACGCCATCAAAACACACGAACTGGCCCTGGAGGTGCTGTCGAACGATCAATCGCGAGGATGGAACCTGCTTCGGGATCCCAGCCGCTTACAGATTGTCACGATCGACGCGCTATGCGCAATGCTGGTGCGCCAAATGCCGATCGTCTCCGAATCCGGTGGTGTGGGCCCGGTGGTAGAAGACGCGACCGAGTTCTATCGGCTGGCCGCACGTCGGATGCTGCAAACTCTGGCCGAGAATAGCGACGACGGTCGAGCACTGTTAGGCCGCCTCGCACTCTACTTTGACAACGACATGGTTCGGCTGGAACGCCAAGTGGCAGCCATGTTGAGCAAGCGCGATCAGTGGCATGCGACGGGCTATCAGAAAGGCACTGTCCTTGGCGATTTCTTATCCATACTGGACCAGGCCGAGGTGGAATTAGGCAACGTATTCCGCGAAGAAGGCATTGTCGATTTCCAGGAGATTACCCGGGCTGCAACATTAGCTCTTGGCCAGCCCGAATCACCAAGCGATCTTCTTTACTCTCTTGATTACCGCATTGAACACATCCTGGTAGACGAATTCCAGGACACCTCGCGAGCGCAACATGAACTGCTCAAGCGGTTGACAGGACAGTGGTCCGATGGTGACGGCCGCACGCTTTTCCTGGTGGGAGATCCGGTGCAGAGCATCTATGGCTTTCGAGCCGCGGAAGTTGCTCTCTTTTCTCAGGCCTGGGAAGAGGAGCGACTCGGTGCCGTCCGACTCACGCCGTTGCGCCTCCGGACAAACTTTCGCTCGACACCCGACATCGTGGAGTGGATTGATCGTAATCTCTCGCCCGTCATGTCCGTTACGGACAGGACCAAGGGTGCGGTCCAACTCGAGAGTGCGGTTTCTTCGCGTACCGAATCGGGAAAGTCGCCGGTTTTGATACCGTTTGTGGACGATCGGAACGGTTTTCGTGAAGCGCAGGAAATCGTCCGCATCGTGCAGCACAGGCAAAGCGTGGGCGATATCGCGATCCTGGTACGCAGCCGTTCTCACGTGCTTGCGATCCTGCCGGCACTTCGAAATGCAGGAGTTCCGTATCAGGCAATTGAGATTGACGAGCTGAAGGATCAGCAGCACATTCTGGATCTGCTCGCTTTGACTCGGGCCGTATTGCATCTGGCGGATCGCGTGTCATGGCTGGCCTGCCTACGGGCGCCTTGGTGCGGGCTGACGGCGGCGGATTTGTCGGCCCTGGCAGAAGGCGAGAGCGATCGGACGGTCTACGATTTGCTCCACGATCCTGACGTGCTGGACCGGGTTAGTTCCGATGGGCGCGAGCGCGCTATTCGGGTTGCAGAAATCCTGGAAGACGCTGTCGACGCAGTCGGACGCTTCGACTTGCGTTCGCTGATAGAGCGCACCTGGTTCGCTCTCGGTGGTCCTTCAGCACTTCTCGAACCAAACCACTACCAGGACGCCCAGACATTCTTCTCACTCCTCGAGTCCTTCGAGCATGGTGGGACCGTCCGCGATTTCAGCCTGCTCACCGAGCGCCTGCAAAGCCTGTATGCGGCTCCGAGTACACAGGAACGCGCTGTTCGCGTCATGACGGTGCATGAAGCGAAGGGCCTCGAATTCGACACGGTGATCCTTCCGCAACTAGGTAAGTGGCCGGCGAGCGACGATGACGAACTGGTGGTCTGGAACAAGGTCACAGAGCAGGACAGCAGTTCTCATCTTGAAGTAGCGGTTCAACCGCAGAAGGGTGTCAAAGATCCGGATTACACGCGGATTAAGAGCGAGGCCAAAGACAAGGTTCGCAACGAAGGCAAACGACTGTTCTACGTCGCCTGTACGCGGGCGAAGAACCGGCTGTTTCTTCTGGGATCAGTCAACCGGAATAAGAAAGGGACGGATCTGTGTAAAGCGGCTGAGCACACGTTTCTGGGCATGATCTGGGAACGGCATAAGGACCACTTTCAACTCGCCATGCGCCAGATGATTCCAACGCAGCCCAGTCTTTTCTCTCCCGCGCAAGCAAAGTCTCAAACCATCCGCAGATTGCCGGAAAATTGGACGAGCCCTTCTGTCAGTTCCGCGGTTCGCTTGCCGAGTAAGATGGCGCGTGCGGCGGCATCCGAACGCCCGGTCACTTACGAATGGGTGAGCGGGTTAGCGCGTCATGTCGGCACCGTAGTGCATCAGTTCTTGAAACGAGCAGCAGGAAAAGACGACTCACTCCTTACGCAGCCGGCAAGAGCATTGGAGCCGCTCATTCGGTCCGAACTCGCCCGATTGGGCGTCCGCCAATCCGAACAAGGTGAAGGCACAAATCGCGTTATCAGGGCGCTTGAGAATACTTTTTCAAGTGAGCGCGGGCTGTGGATTCTCCAAAGCGTCAGAGAGGCGCGTTCCGAATGGCCGCTCGAAGGCGTTGTTCGTGACAAGCTGGTAACTGGAACCGTCGATCGCGCATTTCGTGACGAAAATGGCCGATTCTGGATTGTTGACTTTAAGACCAGTGAGCACAGGGGCGGGAATTTGAACTACTTCCTCGACGAGGAGCAGCGACGTTACCGCCCGCAAATGGAAAATTACGCGACGCTGGTGTCGCGATTATCTCCCGATCCTATCTGGCTGGGCCTGTACTTCCCGCTCCTGGATGCCTGGCGAGAGTGGGCTTTCGAAGAAATCGCCTCCGCGTATTCCGCCGGAAGTGAAGCCGCAACGTTGGAAATCTCATGACTGCAAACCCAAATCCATTGATCATTGCCTTGGACGTAGACAGTACAGAAGGCGCCCTGGCGTTAATTCAAAAGATCGGGCCCTCTTGTGATTTCTACAAAGTGGGAATGGAACTCTATGCCGTCGGTGGCCCGCAATTCGTTTCGGACTTACTGTCCGAGGGTAAGCTGGTATTCCTCGATCTAAAGCTCTACGACATAGGAGAGACCGTCAGACGGGCGACCCATCAACTCTGTGAACGGATTCGTCCCACCCTCCTAACGGTGCACGGAAGCAAGTCTGTCATGAGCGCTGCGCGCGAGGGCTGCAACGGATCGGTAACCAAGCTGCTGGGGGTCAGTGTACTGACCAGCTTCGATGAACAGGATCTGGCCGATCTCGGGTTCCGGGTGCCGGTTTCTGATCTGGTGGAATTGCGCGTCAGAAACGCATTGCAGACGGGAATGGATGGAATTGTATGTTCCCCGCGTGAAGTCGCGCGCGTTAGGCAGTTAGCCGGAACAAGCAGCATTCTGGTTACACCTGGAGTGCGTTCAACCAACGCTTCCCAAGGTGACCAGAAGCGAGTCGCAACCCCAAAGCAAGCGGTAGAGGACGGCGCTACTTACCTGGTCATCGGACGGCAAGTGACTCGGTCCGCCGACCCGCAGAGGGCCTGTCGCGAAATCTTAGAGGAAATCTCAAAGTGAGTCGTTCCCGCACTAAAATTCTCATCCTCGCATTAGGCACTCTGTTTGTCGCAGTGGCTCTTCCCGGTTGGTCGCAGACCATCCCAGGCATAACCAGCGCTGCTCCCAAGCCTGAGCCTCAAGCAACGGATTCCCTCAAACGCACCACCCCGCGAAGCG
>JBJMGJ010000083.1:0-5317 GCA_045807965.1 Bryobacteraceae bacterium
ACACTGTCAAGCGTAGGGGTTATTCCGGTCACCTCTCTATACCGCTGGAGGGCTTTCACGCCGGCCTCGCAGATCAGACAATCGTTACCACGCTCTGCCCGGGCGGGAAAGAACGGATGCGGAGGCTGATGCAACTTGTCCGGACAAAGCGGATTAATCTACGGCCGCTTCTTACACACACATTTTCTCTTAATCAAATCTCAGAGGCGTATGAACTCTTCCAGTCTCGGCGAGAAGGTGTGCTGAAAGTAGCGATTCGGGTGTCCTAAAACGAAAAAGGGCGGTCCAGTTTACCCGGACCGCCCTCATTTTCAGTGGGTGCTCAACACCGGCTCACGCTCAACCTTCTTCTCTGCTGAGCGTTGAGTGGCGACCTGAGCGCCGCAATAGCTCAGAACTGGACAAGAGACTTGTCGAATGACCTCATAGGCATGTGTCCGAAGCGTACCGAAAACACGCTGAATCCTACCCCGGCCGACGACGACCAGATCGGCTTTATGCTCCGAAGCGAGTCTTGCCGTGTCACTTCCTACAAAGCCTTCCAAGATGGAAACGGGAAAATCTGTGCCTGCTTCATTCTGATACTGCTTGATTTCAACCGCAGCGCTGTCCACCAAGTACTTGTGTAGATCTGTATCAAAGTATTTATAGGGTCTGGCTATCATCTCCGGCACGCTGTGAGTGATACGAACGGACGCGCCGAACTGATTTGCGAGATCTTTCACGAACCGGAGCAGGGGAATTGCCTCCTCGTCCAGTTCCAGAGCGCAAATGATGTTGGAAGGCGGAGTATGAAACGCCTCCTCATCCTGCTCCCTGGGAGCTTGGGTCCAAACGGGGCAGTTCACATAGTGCAGGACCTTCATCGCGACAGATCCCAGCAACAGCAAGCGCATGGAGCCATAACCGTGAGTTCCCATCATAATGAGATCCACATCGTGCTCCTCGACCCATTTCCGTATGTTCCAGGCCGGATCTCCTTCCGCAATGATTCTGTCAACACGGTCTGCCGGGAGTTGGATCGGATACTCTAAAAGCTTTTGTTTGGCATCGGTAGCGAATTGCTCAAAGCATTCTGCCTCGATGAGTGGTGCTTCGCCTGATGCGTACCAAGTCACTGGAATTTCGAAGACATGGAGCAACGTTACTTTAGCGTTGAACCGATTCGCAATCGCTTCCACTTCCGGGGTCAGAGCCCGACTGCATTCGGAGAAATCAACAGGGAAAAGAATATGCTTAAACTTCATGGTTTGGCCTCCAGTCGGCTGCCCTAGATCTCAGAATCGAATACAGCCGAGTACTGATGCGGATAGATGTGCAAATCACCGGCCACAGAAAACTAATGCTTGTCGGGCTCCGGCCGCACGAAATTGCAAGAGTCTGGGTGAAAACACACGGAAGGCAGAAACGGTTGGGTGAAAAGCCGCACTTGGCTTGAGTCGGTCATTCGGGGAGCAGCGGCCCTCATAGCTCCTGAACAGCAAGCAAACCACCAGCCGAGTGGGTCGAAGTTACGGATTCTATTCGAGGCTAGGCTGCTGAGTCGGTACGGTTGCCGAAATTCCCTTGAACGTCATTGTTTTTGCTTCTCGACTGATCTGGAATAGCAAGAGTTTGCGAATCAGAACGATCCCCGGAGAGAAGACCGCCCAGTACAGCCGGAATTTCCGACGGGCACCGGCGTCGGTCGCTACTGCTCTCGTCTCGGTGCGGAAAAGCGTGCCACCCGGCACGATATCGCTCCGAAGCGTCCAGCTGATTTTTACGAAGTCGGGTTCTTGGAAGGCCGTGAATTGCTGCGGGGGTATCGAGCGGAATTTGACGTTTGCCTCCCAAGGTTTAGTAACGCTCCCCATGACTATCTCGCAATCAGCTATCTCGGCCAGCGCCGACCAGCCAATCGATTTTGTATAGGACACCAAGCCTCCTGTTTGAACAGGCGTCTGTTCCGGGCTACGGAGCAAGAGACTACGAGCCCGGAAGATGAATCGCACAAGGGGCAATCGCATTGGATCCAGGTTGCAAGCAAGACGGAAAGCGTCCGACGGTTCGCATTCGAGAAAGACCTTGTGGACTTCCGCTACGTCCCACTGGGGCATGAATCTGTCCAGGAGATCATCCTTCTCCTCTGCCCGCCTCCGTCCCGAGGATGATCTGCCAAACCGAATCCATTGAACCGCAATATGGACTATATAGAGGCTTATCGCCACTGCCGGTACACACCCTGGCCACTTCAGAACGGCAAAAGCAGGACGTCTTTGTCTATTGAAGAGCATCTTGCTAAGGACTGCAGTCCGCCCGCCAATCGGATTGTAACGAGCAGAGATGGCCGGCCCGCCGAGTTGGATGCGGCGTCTGCTGAACAAGCAAAGATATCCGGGGTTCAATGAAACGCGCGTGAAGAGAAGTGTTCATCCGAAGTCACTTAACTTCTCGCTCGAAATCAAAGACACGCGCAGGGCGTTTAACACGGCTGCAAGGTCGATAACCTCTTGTGCGACCGCTCCTGCCACGGGAGGCAGTTGGCCAGTAGCGGCCAGCAACATCCCTATGGCACTCGCAGCCATTCCTCCCACGGCGCTTTGGAGCGCAATCTTACGCATGCGGTACCCGATATGTATCAGTTCATCAACCTTTGTGAGCGAAGGCTCGAGGACAACCGCATCTGCCGCTTCTGCGGTTATATCGCTGTTCTGACCGAACGCCACTCCTACGGTCGCAGCCTCCATGGCGGGCGCATCATTGATGCCGTCGCCGACAAATAGTGTCTGTGCGCGGCTCGTTTCTGCCTTCACAACCTCCAACTTCTGTTCGGGACTTTGACTAGCCAGGAGTTCCGTGATGCCGACCTCGGCCGCCAAGTGCCGCACTTCGGGGTCCCTATCTCCGGAGAGCAGGAGGATACGGCTGAATCGATGCTTAGGTTTCAAATGGGTGATGAAGGATCGACTCTCGCTGCGGGGCGTGTCACGGAATCGCATGGTGGAGGCGTAACTCCCGTTGACAAAGACGACGCATTCCATTCCTACGGATGGCGGCGGCAGTTTCGAGGCGACCGAACTGCCCATCGCTTCTACCTGCTTGCGTCCGGTGACATAAATCTGCTTGCCACCGACCACGCCCCGGAGTCCCTGCCCCGGCATTTCACTGATTTCATCTGCGCTCGTCAGATCAAGTCCGTTACGCTTCGCCGCTTCGACCACGCTCGTGGCCAACGGATGCTTGGAATACTGTTCCAAACTGGCAACTAGTTGCATAACCCGCGCTTGCTCCACACCGATTGCCGGGAAGGATTCGGACAACGTCGGCTTGCCGTAAGTCAGTGTGCCGGTTTTATCGAGAATCATGGTCCTGCATGATTCGAGTCGCTCCAACATTGATGGATCTTTCACGATGATTCCACGCCTGGCCGCGACCGAGATGGCCCCGAGGATCGCAACTGGAATCGCCAGCAACAGCGGGCACGGTGTTGCGATGACCAATACTGCGAGAAACCGCCTTGGACTGTCGCCAGCGGCCCACCCCAGGCTCGCTACCGCCAGGGCAAGCACCGTATACCAAGCACCAAGCCTGTCAGCAATGCGACGCATTTTCGGGCGGTGAGCCTCAGCCTCTTGCATGACTTGCATGATCTTTGCGTACCTCGAATCTCCGGGAAGTTGCGAAACGGAAATCGTCAGTAGGCTTTCCCCGTTTACAGCGCCGGACAAAACTACCGAGCCTGAAACTTTGGAAATGAGAAACGGCTCTCCAGTAAGGTACGATTCGTCCATTGATCCATGCCCGCCGACCACAACTCCGTCGGCCGGGCAAACCTCATGTGGAAAGACGGCGAGTCTATCCCCGAGTTGGACTTCTGACACATCGATGTCAAACACCTTCTCAGACTGTTGGCGGTGTGCCATGCGAGGCATTCTCTTGGCGAGTGCCGCTAAAACGGCAGAAGCCCGCCGGGTGGCATAATCCTCTAGCGCCGTGCCACCCGCGAGCATGAGAACAACGATAGAACCAGCCAGATATTCACCCAATAAAGCAGAGCTGACGATGGAAATACCAGCAAGCAGGTCCGAGCCGAACTCGGCCCGCATGGCCTTGCGCGCCAGATCAAGGATCAGAGGTGTCCCACCCAGAAGCAACACCGCTATCAACCAAAGGCGGGATCGAGCTTCCGGTACGTGCAGCCCGTAGTAACTCACCAAATAGCCGGTGATCGCGAGAGTTGCAATGCTCGTGATAGCAGTTGTAATCGGTGGAAAGCGTATAGGCGATCGAATCCGCTGATCAAGCAAAGACAGTAGCTGACGATCTCTGTCCTGATTCATCTGAGTAAGCATCCCCAATCGCGACAGGGCAAACGAGCATTGTCCGGGATATCTGGTCTCGGTGCGCCCTCTCGCTCAAACGATGCGCTAAAGCACTCAACTTGTACATCTTCTTGCGTGCCAAGCTTTCCAATCCGGTCCATGATCTTTGGCATACATTTTGCTCAAAGAAGCTGCTCAACGGCTTCCTTTGCAGCCGTAACTCTCGAGTTCTACTGACGGACGCCGCGACGTTCATGGGGTCGGGTCGCAGCAGCAACGGCGGGCCGGCACGTGGCTCCTGCACGAGCCTCACATCACGTTAGACAGGCTCACCTGTTCGAGACGAACCGGGATACGCGCTCACGTGCAATCCGCTATTATTTGCTTGATAGTCGCTCCCGACGAAAGAGCCCTTGTTAGTTCGGTTCCGGTATCCGGTGAATCATTGTGGCTGTCCATCATATACGCCTACTTCTGCCCAGTGCTTTGTTTCTTATGGCATTCGGCGCTCTCCCCCAAACTGGGCCGCGTGCGCATGAAACGCAGTTGCCACCCTCCTTCGTACCGTCTGGCGAGCGCATGTACAAACAATTCTGCGCCGCTTGTCACGGACCGACGCTAAAGGCCACGGACCCGCCGCTTCGTCGCTTAGAGTGAAGCCATCGGATCTAACCACTCTCGCCAAGCGCTATAAAGGGAAATTCCCCTACAACTACGTTTCCAGCGTTCTCCATTTTGGGCCTGGCCTGAGCGCCCATGGCTCGAGCGCCATGCCCACGTGGGGGCCCATCTTTCAACGGCTCGATGAACACAGTGAAGGTCCTTCGCGGGTACAAACTGAAATTGCCGCCCGAGACCGCATCCAGAATCTCTGCGACTATCTTGCGTCCCTGCAGGTGAGATAGTCATCAATGAGGCGACTGCAAGATAACCGATTGGCTTGATCTCAGCTCGCGTACTGAACTCGTTGGTGGCTAGGCTTCTAAGTTGAGTCGGTTACAAACGCCTTGCAG
>JBJMGJ010000084.1:0-9787 GCA_045807965.1 Bryobacteraceae bacterium
GACCTGCAGGAGCAAGGTCAATGATAAGAAAGCCCTTATCGGTCTGTCAACGTGTGTCGCCGTTAAGAAACATTCCTCGCCCTTTTTGCCGAGATTGTGAATCTCACGACGTAGTTATTACCTGAAATTCCCAGCGGGGGCGAGCAATTTCCCCCTCCATTCGTTCCAGAACAATTACTTACGCTTTGGAGGACCAAGTGCAAGCCTGAATGACAGTAATGGCGGTTACTTTGGCATGAGGGAACTCCGAATACTTGTCATCGAAGATTCTCCGAGCGACGTGAGACTCATTCGAGAGGCGTTGAAAGACACCCCTGTTCCGGTGCGTTTGTCTGTCGCGCGGGATGGAGTTGAAGGGCTGAACTACCTGCACTCGTCCGAATCCGACGCTCTCGAGCGGCCTGATTTAGTCCTGTTGGATCTCAACCTGCCGAGGAAGAACGGATGCGAGGTTCTGGCGGAAATGAAGTCAGATCCCGGCTTAAAGCAGATACCAGTTTTGGTAATGACCAGTTCGAAGGCGGACGACGATATCGAGAAAGTGTACGCTCTGAACGCCAACTGCTACATCACGAAACCGGGCAATTTAAACGAATACATCGATGTAGTTCGTGCCATTGAGGGCTTCTGGTTCGTGACCGCCACCCTGCCGCACGTTACGGCCCGGCGGCCGCAGGTGATGACTGCGACGGCCGGCCGCTAACATTTCACGAGTCAGAATCGTCTAGCTGGAAGCTTTCGCAGCCTTCAGCGCAGCCTCGTAATCGGGATGGTCGCCGACAGCTTTCACATACTCTACGTGACGAAGGCTGTTGGTTCCGTCCACCACAAAGATCGCGCGACTTTCGATTCGCACGTCGGGGATAAGCGTTCCGTAGTTCTCACCGAACGAGCCGGACCGGTGATCGGACAACATGGTTACTTTGTTGATTCCGAAATTCCCACACCAGCGTTTCTGAGCAAACGGAAGGTCCATGCTGATCGTATAGATCTTGACGTCGTTCAGCTTTTCGGCTTCCTCTTCGAAACGTTTTGTCTGCGCGTCACATACTGGTGTGTCCAGGGAAGGCACAACACTGAAGATACGCATTCCGCTACCCGTCCCGGCGAGATCGACGGCCTGAAGCGTACTATCGACAACACTGAAATTCGGCGCTTTGTCGCCAACGTGCAATTCTGGACCCGCCAGAGGAACATCTTTCCCCTGCAAAATAGTAGTTCGGGTCGTTTCCTTCGTAGCTGCCATCTGGCACAGTTTAGCAAGGAATAGGGGGTAATACAGCGCCTTCAGATTTGCGCGCTCAAAGTCCAGGGTGCGAATTTTTTCTTTTTCCTGGCCCTTTCCGTCAAAATAGCATCGATTCAAGAGGTTAGCTTAATCAGCGTCCCTCTTTCAAGACCACGCAGATCACGCAAGCTGTTCCGGTAATTCGCAAGTGAGATTTTTGCAACGGTAAAGAGTTGCCTCGCCTTTTCGATGCAAACTGCTGAGCGCCGGAGCCAATTCTTCCAGCTTTTCTGATTGACTGTCGCTGATGACGAGCACTGCGCTGTAGGGCCGAAACTCTTCCCTCACGCCGTGGGCCGCCTGCGCGACTTTCGGACCCGCGGCTCCGCCGTCCTGGCACCGGATCACAATCTGTTCGGGAGGCGTGAGATATCTGCCGAGAGAAGCGAGCAGCTGCGGCGCCATTGTCGGTTGACTCTGGAGTCGCGAAGCGAAGAAGCTCAACGCTCGGTGGGCGCGCTCGTAGAATTCATTTCGGCCTGTCCAGTGCGCCAGCCTGAGTAGTACATCGATCGCGATTGAATTGGCGGAAGGCTCGGCTCCGTCGTAATCCTCTTTCATGCGCAGCAAGATATCGGAAGAGCCTTCGCGTGTGCTGAAGAACGCTCCTGCCTCGGTGTCTTCAAACGGTTTGAGCCCTTCGGTTGCCAGGCGAAGCGCCAGGGCCAGATATCTTGGTTCGCCCGATGCTTCAAAACTGTCGAGCAGTGCCGCGGCGAGGAATGCGTAATCGTCGGCAAATCCGGAGATGGCGGCCTCGCCCTCGCAATAGCGCCGCATGAGAGCGTCTGATTCGGCATCGTGCATCGTGGCGAGCAGGAACTCGAGCGCTTTCCTCCCCGCCTCGAGATACTCCGGCTTGTTGAGAACGCTGCCGGCCTTCACGAAAGCCGAGATCATGAGCGAATTCCACGACGTCAGAACCTTGTTGTCAAGATGAGGCCTCGGCCTTTCTTGCCGTCGAAGGAACAATTTCTCGCGCGACACCCGGAACGGATCTTCGGCGGTGGCCGAGGAGCTTTGACCGCCTTCGTCCGGGGCAAAGTTCTCGAAAAGAATGTTGAAGCCTCTGAATTCACCTTGGGGGTCGTTCTCGACATTGCCATTTGCTTCTACCCCGTAGTGGCGCGAGAAAGGCTCAGCATCAGGGCCGAGAAGTTCGTCGATCTCGCGGTTTCGCCACACGTAGAAGGCGCCTTCGCGGTGCGCGTTCGGATTCTCGGGATCGGTGCTGTCGGCGTCTTCGCCCGAATAAAAACCGCCTTGGCCGTCGGTCAGATCCCGAAGCACATAGCGCAGGATTTGTTCCGCTGTTCGCGAGAACGATGGGTCGCGGCTTATTTGGAAGGCTTCGAGATAGGCGATCGCAAGTTGCGCCTGATCGTAGAGCATTTTCTCAAAATGCGGCACGAACCACCTCTCATCGACGGAATAGCGATGAAAACCTCCGCCGAGATGATCGTGCATTCCTCCCGCTGCCATGCCTTTCAGAGTTCTTCCCACGATCTCGAGCGCATCCGCATTCTTGACGAGGTGAAAATGACGCAACAGGTAGAGAAGAGCCGCCGGGCGCGGAAACTTTGGGGCCGTTCCGAATCCACCCCACCGGTCGTCGAATGTTCGGCGGAACTGCCAGAAAGCGGAATCAAAGAGTTTCTGGTCGAGAGCCTGCGCGCTCGATTTACCTGCCGCGATGGACCGGAGTTGTTCGGTGACGTTGGTGCTCGAACTCTCGACTGTCGCGCGCTCCTCGCTCCAGACGCGACTCAGATGAGCCAGGACCTCGCGAAATCCAGGTCGACCGTAACGGCTGTCGGGGGGGAAATAAGTTCCCCCGAAAAACGGCTTCAATTCGGGTGTGAGCCAAACGGACATAGGCCAGCCGCCGCTCCCTGTGGTCGCCTGCACAAACAGCATGTAAACGCGATCGACGTCGGGTCGCTCTTCGCGATCCACCTTAACCGGCACAAAATAATGATTGAGGATTTCCGCTGTTTTGGGGTCTTCAAATGACTCATGGGCCATGACGTGGCACCAGTGGCACGTCGAATAACCAACGGAAAGGAAGATCGGCTTATCTTCGAGACGGGATTTCTCGAAAGCTGCCGGACCCCAGGGCAGCCATTGCACCGGGTTATGCGCATGCTGTCGTAAGTACGGGCTCTTCTCGTCGATCAGTGCGTTTGTGTACACCTCCTACTATGGCAATGCCCGAAGTGGGAGGTGGCCGTTATGCGGATGGCTGCCGATGATAGGCAATCAGGTCGAGCGGGGGCGGAATGTAACCCATAGCTCGCAGGAATCCCGAGACTTGGCCGCGGTGATGAGTGGAGTGATTCACCGCGTGAAACAAGAGCACCCATATGGGATGAGTCCAGTCTTGCCCTTTCAGGTCCTTGTAGCCGAGTAGCTCTGTCGGGTCGCTCACCCCGGACAAGTAAGTTCGCCACTCCTCGTGTAGAAGCGGCCAGTGCTGTCGATAATAATCGAGGTCGTGAGCGCCTTTCGCCGGACGCCGCGGTGCGCTCACGCGCTTGAAACGGCCGAGCCAGATTGTCTCTGACCAGAAGACATGTCCCAGCGTCTCGAGGACGCTGTTATCAGCGGTTTTGAAGTCGCGAGTTAACTCCTCGGGCGAAAGCTGTTCCGCGGCAGTCAGTAGTCGATTGGTTGCCCAGATGTTGTAATCCCAATGCTGGTGTAACACCTCCGGTGCGAGTAACACGTGCGATTAGATCTGAGAATACGAAGCCGGAGCGAGGATCAGATTGGTTACGTTCGACACGGTAGCCTCGTAATTGAACTCGGGTGACGCCGCCAGTTTCTTCCATTGCGGGTCCGAGAAGAAGGCGTCCCACTTAGCGTTGAGCTCACCGAGATCCGGATAGCTCAGCATATAGGTCGAATTGGGTAACCGCGAGCCAATCAAAGTTTCCCCGTAGAAGACCTGCCAAAATCCAGCCCTATGGAAGATCTCAAACTCTCCGCTGTGGAACATCTTGACCTTGTTACGATGCGCCTTATAGCTGGGACTTTCGTACGTTCTGAGCTGATAAATGCGTTTACCCTTTTGCGCGGTTACCGGCGGTACAACGAGCTTCGGCCACCCCTCAAACGCAATCATCAGTGAGCTTTCCAGCCGCTCGTAGGCCGGCTCCTTCGCGGGCGCCGAAAGGAAAGCGGACCCCGTTCTCATGTATTCTTCGTCTCCTGACAGCCGCGACTCGGCACTGGTCAGCAGATCGAGCGAAGTGGAGGGAATCAGAACATACAGCGCGGGAGTCTGAGGGCCCAATGTGACCGTAAATGCTCCGACCGGCTTCAGCCCGATTCTGTTCAGGGCCGGGATGAAACTCTCGGCCATGTACTTCTCGACGAGCTTCGGCTCGGGGCCGGATCGAAGCTGGTAGCGCCGGAGTTCGTAGTACTCCCGCTGGCCTCCCGACGCGGCTGCGCCAGAACCGGGCCCTTGAGCCGCCTCTAGGGCTGCGGTGGAGGCCGCCAGGGAAGAGTTGATAAAAGATCGCCTGTCCACTTGATGTAAGAACTCCGTTTCCCTGTTATTCTATCGGCCCCAGCTTTGGAAGCGGATGGAGGGCCTTTGAGCCAAGCCAGGCATCGCGGAATGCCTTGATTGCGGGCGTCATCGGCTGGCCAGCCTCCTCGAAGGTGACTAGTTCAAGCTCTGGATCCTCCGCGAGCGTCAAGCGCGCGTCTCGCTGACCTGCCCGGGTCTGCACTCGCAGAGCAAGTTCGTCGCCCGGCTTGTGTCTGCTCAGCAGTGTCTCTTCAATTGTGTCGGCCATGATCGCGCTCCCGTCTACCGACAGGATGCGATCGCCACGTTCGAGACCGGCCGTGTACAGCGGAGAGCCCTTGAGCGTTTGCGACTTGATCTCCGCACCGCTCGACGTAAAGCTGACTTGCTCTTTGCCCCACCATGCCTTCCCGGTGTGGGCCTTGCGAAGTACCAAGCCGGCCGCCGCCACCGCGTGCTCATAATCGAGCGGTTCTTTGCCGTTGATATGTCGATCGAAGAACTTCTTAGCGAACCCGGCATCACCGGTTGTTTCCCCGAGCGCTCTCTCCAGATCCGCGAGAGTGTACGGGCGCTGGACGTCGGGATGCTCGTGCCAAACCGTTCGCATCCAGTCGTCGAGCGATTTGCCCGGAAACTGGGTGCGAATGGTCAGGTCCAAGCCGAACGCGAGCGCCTGGCCGTAAGTGTAGTAGGAGATGTACGTGTTGCTGAAATTGCGTTCGTCGATGGAAGTGGCCGCATCGACAAAGGGTGCCAGGCGGCTCATCTCAACCGGGCTGTGAACGAGATTGCCAGGCGATGTGAGGACCGTGTTCACCGCGGTGCCCATGTCATGGGTGAACTGCCGGAGTTCGGTAATTCCCGACCTTTGCAGCGCAAGCGGGCCGTAGTAGTTCGTGAATCCTTCGGCAAACCACAATTCTCCGGACATGTCGGCGCGCTCGTAGTCAAAAGGCTCGAGCGTTTTGGGGCGCATGCGCTTCACGTTCCAGGAGTGAAAGAACTCATGTGCCGCGGCGCCGATCATGCCCTCTCCGCGCCCGTGAAGGACGTCCCCGACGCCCGTGATCACAGTCGAGTCACGATGTTCCATTCCGTCGAACGATGCATATGGCAGAACGTCCAGCAGAAATGTATACGTACCGTCGTCGTAAGGTGGTAGAGCTCCGAAGACGCCTTCTTCTTCGAGCACCACAGCCTCGCAAAGCCGCGCAAAATGAGCCGCTTCGGCCGAACTCCCCGTGTGATGAAGGGCGACTCGAAACTTCGCCCGCTCGACGTTCCACTCGGGCAAGTCGTGGACGCTCATCTCCGCCGGGCTGTCCATCAGACGGTCTAAGGTTGGTGCGAACCAGGTTCCATCCTTTTGCGGGACCAGTTGCGTCGCGACTTTCCATTTCTTGCCGTCTGGCAGATCGAAACGTACCGTAACGGGAGCCTTTTCGAGCCCTCTGGCCCAGACAAGAGTGGCCGGCATGTTCAGGTGAGCATGCGTTTCATCGATAGCCGCATAGGTGCCGTCGACGCGATCTCCGAAAAGCGTGTAATGGAAACGGACCGTGCCGTTGTGGCGTTCGATCCTCCAGGTGGAGGGATCGATTTGCGCTGGCGTCAATTCGTGTCCGTCGCCGTCGCTCACGTGAATCGAGTAAACATTCTTCGCGAACTCGTGAACGGCATAACGACCGGGCGAAGACCGGCTCATGACGACATAGAGAGGCGCCGCCGGAACGCCGTCAAAAATAGCTTCAATTTCCGCTTCATGGTGTACCGCATTGGGGAAGCTCAACTCGTATCGAACAGTTGGCTGTGCTATCAGGGGTAAGGCCGCAAAAAGAAAGAGACAAGAACGCCGCAATGATCGGTTCCTCTGAGTTCAAAGAACGGGTGAAGTATAGCAATCGGGTTCGGATGATATTCTGAGTGAGGTTGACCCCTTGCGGGCCGGTAGCTCAGTTGGTAGAGCATCGCACTTTTAATGCGGTGGTCGCGGGTTCGAGCCCCGCCCGGCTCACATCCGCCATGGGGCCTCTCATCTCATTTTCTGACTAGTAATTTTCTAGCCGAACGAATTTCTGATGCCGGGTCGATGGCAAAATGATCGAGCAGCATCAGTTCCCGTTTTGAGTATCTGTCGCTCAGTACCGCGGCGCAAGCTTGCCGGCGCTCCTCGAACATTCTGACGTAATCCGTCCAGAGTGGTCGGACTATCATGCCACATGAGGCAATAATCGCAACGACTGTTACCTGTGCCAAACCAAGACTCTCGGTGTGGCTGCGCCAGACCCTAATGAGGACAACAGAGAAAAACGCAGCCCAATACAAAACGGCTATGGTCTGATATCTTCCTTCGGCGGCCTGGTGAATACCGAAATGGAGCCTGCCACAAGCAATCATAGTCGCCGTCGCCAGGCAGAGCGCACATTCCCCGAAGCAAAAGTACTCGAAATTGGAAATAGGTTCAGAGCTTCGCGCAGCCGTTATTGAGCAAACAGTCAAACAGACAAGCGAAACGAGCCCTATAGAGAAAAAATGCCAACTCGCGTCCAACATTGCCAGCGTGTAGCTTGCGATGTCTAGCGGATGACTTAGCGCCAAGAACGGCGAAGGGCGGTCAGGCGGAGTGCGATAGCCCCAAGCATAGAGCACAATCTCCACGGCGGAACACACAGCGAGTAGCCGAACAGTCGGCAAGGGAAGGCGTCTTGCGTATGCAAGTACAACGAGTGTTGGTCCAATGATCAGCCCCGCTGCCAGGTTCATTCCGGCGAGAATGGGCGCCACTGCTACCGCCACGATGGTTGCTGTCTTTAATCGGTCAGGAATCTGTTCGAAATGCGCTACCGCAATCAACGCCAGTGTCGCCATTGCGAAGGGCAACACAAATGCGATCTGGAAGGCCCAGGTGAAGTTCTGGGCTTGATAGGGATGGAAAAGGCAGAAAGCGAACACGCCCAGAAGCATGTGGCGCAAGTGCTTAGGAAAGGGAGTGCATCGGCTAATGACATACCAGACGACTGCAAGCTGGGCGGCTTGGACGGCGTAGATCTCGACGAACAGAGAAATGTTTTTTGCGCCGAATACCGCGCAGTCCAGCCATACCAGCAAGCGCGGGATGACGATTCTATGCTCGCCGTGCTGGCTCCACAACCAATGTAACGACCAGGGTTTCGCGCCCTTAGCTATGTCAGAAAGTACATTCCAGCCGTCCAGCCAGGGGCACGGCATGTATGTCCTGGCGGTTAGCGCAACAGAAAACGTTAGAGCAGCGAAAGCGCTTATCAGTGTCAGGAGGGAAAGGAGCTCAGTACCTCGTGGGGGTCTGCCCTCTCGCGCGACATCTTCAGATTTGTCGATTGCCTGAGTCACCTCGGATCGCTCAAGCAACTTAGGAGCCAAAAACCGGAAAAACCCATCTTGCCGCATCAAACCTGATCGGGCACCAGCAATAATGATCGTTCAAATGTCCGTTCAAATTACAATCTTGAACATGGCTTCGCGTCCCAGCTTTAGATCCAAGATTCTCTTATTCTCGTTTGTCAGCTCATGGGCTGCGGTTGCGTCCGGGCAGAAGGCCGCGTTTGTGATCGGCGAGAAGGTATCGGGCTCTGTCGGCTTCTACGATGCCGATGGTCACAGGCTAGGCGGAGCCAAGGTGGGATCGCATCCTCACGAAATTGTCCTTTCTCCCGACAAGCAAACCCTGTATGTGGCCGACAACGGGGTTCTCTGGATGACAGAAACGACCATGGGCGAGAACACGGTGTCCATTGTGGATATTCCCGGGCGCAAAACTATCGGCAAGATCGATCTCGGAGAGTTCCACAGACCGCATGGAATTACTTTCGACGCGCCTCTCAATCGTCTGCTGGTCAGCACGGAGAAGCCATCTCAGCTTCTCTCGATCGAACCATCGACAAAGAAGATTGTTCAGAAGTATGACGTGGGGGGCACAGCTCCGCACATTGTCAAGGTTGGATCGCAACCGGGGATTGCCTTCGTGACTAATACCGATACGGGAACATTGGCCTTTATCGACCTGAAGTCTGGCACTCGGAAGGTGGTGCCGTGTGGTGAACGGCCGCAAGGGCAGGCTCTGTCGCCGGACACGAAGATGCTGTATGTTGCGAACTCGGGCGGAGCGTCTATTTCTATTTTCGATGTGGATCGGCAAGAGCGCGTCGGAACCATTCCGGCCGCGAAAGCGCCAGTACGGCTTGTGGTAACGCCCGATAACAAGACCCTCATCTATGCGGCGCAGGAGGGGCGTTCCGTTGGTTTCGTGGACCTCAAAACCCGCAAAGAGATTGCGACAGTCCCACTATCCGGACGGCCTGTTTCCATGTCCTTATCCCTAGACGGCAAGCTTGCGTATTCCTCGGTTCAGGAGCAAGACAAGATCTATGTTTTGTCCGTGTCCCAACGCACAACTCAACGCGTCTTCGAAACGCCCAAGGGCACCGGGCCCGACCCGGTCGTTCCGCTCTTTTAGCTGACCAGGTCAGCTGCATTGAATGATTGCGCGAACGTCTTGCTCAATTCTTCGGATGCGGCGTTCAGGCCTTGCAAGAGCGGTTGTATCGATGGGGTTGGGACGGACCGAAATGGTCGTTTCCCTATCGGGCTTTCAATCAATTGCACAAACGTTTCGACTACTTCTCGTGCACCGGGTGTCTCGGGCGACGCGTTTGCAGCATCGAATACTGCCTTCACGCGGCTGCTGTAATTGCTGTCCGAAGGATATTCGCCTAGCACAGCGTGGTCCTCTGGAGCCATTAAGTTGTCCAGGATCGGCGTTTTGTGGACGCCAGGTTCGACAAGGACCGAGTCGATCCCAAATGGTTTCAGCTCAAAACGATAGGTGTCGGCGAGTGCTTCCAGGGCGAACTTACTGGCGCAATACATCCCGAGGTAAGGAACGACCCCTCGACCTGCTCCGGAACTTACGTGAATGAGAA
>JBJMGJ010000085.1:0-4716 GCA_045807965.1 Bryobacteraceae bacterium
CGTTCCGGTAGTGCTGGGGAACAGAACGCCCGTGATTCCTTCCTCCGCGATGTAGGCCCGTAGGTCAGCTTCAAGAGCCGGAGGGAGCGGAACGTTGGCCTTTGAATCCTCTGTGAGTTTTCGGCAAGCGTGCATGACGCCGGATAAGGTTTGCTGATAAGGTCGGGCGAGGCGAGGAGGCCGGCACGATGGCATCAGATGCAAACGCGATTCCCGACGATCTGGAGCAACTGCGGCGCCGATTCGAAGAGTTTCGAGCTGTGCGATCAGGACGTTCACGATTCCCAGAGACGTTGTGGATCGCCGCTGCAGAGATGGCCAAGCGCTATGGCGTGAACCGGACAGCACAGGTATTGCGGCTGGAGTACGGAGGCCTGCGGAAGCGCGCAGAGAATCAGGCTCGGCCCAAGGCGAAGAGTCAGAAAATGGAACCGGCCGGTTTTCTGGAGTTTCTCGCGCCAGGCGCCAAGCCGGTCACCAACTGCAGCGTAGAAGTGGAGTCGGCGCGAGGCGGCAAGCTGCGGCTGGAACTGAAGTCCATTGCAACAACCGAGCTGGTAGATCTAATCCGCGCATTCGTTAGCCAATAGGGGTGCTACAGATTACGCCGCAGATGCGCATCCTGGTCGCCGTGGAAGCGGTGGACGGGCGGAAAGGCATAGACTCGCTCGTGCAGTTATGCCGGGAGAAACTGGACGCCGATCCTTTTTCTGGCTGCCTGTTCGTGTTCCGTAGCCGCAGTGCGACATCGATCCGCATCTTGACCTATGATGGCCAAGGTTTTTGGCTGGCGCAAAAACGGCTTTCGAAAGGGCGTTTCGTCTGGTGGCCGAAGGCAGCCGGGGCCTCGCGTGCCATCGAGGCATATCAGGCGCAGTTATTGTTAGCTGCGGGCAACCCGGATACACAGGCTGCTCCGATGTGGCGGCGAGTCAGTTAGGCGTTACAAAAAACTCTTGCGTTCGAAGCGGATTTCTGTAACACTGCTGCCGTGGCAATCGAGTATCGCTACCGAGGCCGTACGATTGGCGAGGCAGAGATTACGTTCCTGCGGGAGTTTATTGCGGCACATCCGGAACTGAGCCGCTGCGCACTGTCACGCCGGGTCTGTGAAGTGTGGCAATGGAAGCAAACGAACGGCGCTCTACGCGAGATGGTGTGCCGTGGGTTGATGCTCGACCTGGAGCGCGCCGGACACATTCAGCTTCCGCCGATTCGATTCAAGGTGCACAACAACGTGTCCCAACGGGAACGGCCTGAACCGGTGGTCCCGGACAATCGTCCTGTACGCGGGCCTTTGCAGCAACTGGGGAGTCTGGATATTCAGCAGGTACGACGCACTCCGCAGGAAGCACTGTTCAACAGCCTGATCGAGCAGTATCACTATCTTGGTTACGAACAGCCGGTAGGCGAGCACTTGAAGTATCTGGTATCTAGCAACGGACAGGCGATTGCGTGTCTGGCCTGGTCTTCTGCGCCGCGGCATTTAGCCGGCCGTGATCGCTTTATTGGGTGGAGCGCAGAGATGCGCAAGCGCAACCTGCACTTACTGGCATACAACACGCGGTTCCTGATTTTGCCCTGGGTTGAAGTGCCGCACCTGGCATCGCACATTCTGGGCCGCATGGCGAAGATGGTGGCGCGCGATTGGCAACGGCTATATGCACATCCGGTGTACTGGCTGGAAACCTTCATTGATCCAGTGCGCTTCAAGGGGACCTGCTATCGGGCCGCTAACTGGCTGCACCTGGGCAGCACTACTGGACGGGGCCATAATGCGCGCACTAGCGAACGCACGCAACCGGTGAAGGAGTTATTTGGCCTGCCACTTACACTGCGCTTTCGCGAGTTACTCAGCCGACCATGAAAAGACGAACGGCGCGGCGCAGGATGGAGATCAATCTGGAGGAACTGGACGGGATCCTCGATCGCAGCACGACAGCTCCGTTGAGTAAAGCCGAAAGTCAGAAGCTGAAAGCTGCACTGCATGCCTTGGCGGATCGAATCGTACAGAACCGAAGCACTGAGAAAACGAAGTCGGTCTTGCCGGAGCAAGAGCCCGCCGTTGGCTCGCCGGCAACAGAGACTTCCGGCGATAGCAAAGTGGCGATATTGTGCGGACATGGACGGAATGGAGCGGCTGCTTTTGCCGGCGCAGTCCGGGTTTTTGTTCCACATGCCACGCTGCAGGCGGGTCACGCGTGCCCGGAATGTGGCCAGGGAAAAGTCTACCGGCAAAAAGATCCGGCGACGCTGGTGCGAATCGTGGGACATGCGCCCTTACAGACCACAGTGTTCGAGATGGATCGTTTGCGTTGTAATGCTTGCGGGCAAGTGTTCACTGCAGCCGCGCCCGAAGCTGCTGGTCACGAGAAGTATCATGCGACGGCGATAGCAATGATTGCGCTGCTGAAGTATGGGACAGGTGTGCCGTTCAAACGCCTGGAGAGATTAGAGGGCCAGTTGGCCATGCCACTACCAGCAGCGACGCAATGGGAACTGATGGCCGCAGCCACAAAGGTGGTTTGGCCCACTCTGCAGGCACTCACCTGGTTGGCGGCGCAGGGCGGCATCCTGCATAACGACGATACGGGCATGCGGGTTCTGCGCCTGACGCGCGAGCCGGGCGATACACGCACAGGCGTTTTCACCAGCGGCATCGTATCAATCGTGGGTGCATATAAAATCGCGCTGTTCTTCACTGGCGCCAAACACGCGGGCGAGAACATCGCCGAAGTACTGAAGCAGAGGGCGCGCGAGTTGCCCGCGCCGATTCAGATGTGCGATGCGCTCGCGCGCAATGTGCCGAAGCCGGCTGGAGTCAAGACTCTACTTGCCAACTGTCTTGCTCACGGGAGAAGGCAGATAGTCGAGGTGGCCGAGAACTTTCCGGAACAATGCCGCTATGTGCTCGAGACGCTCGGCAGTGTTTATCACAATGACGGGGTGGCACGCGATCAAAAGCTGTCTACAGAAGAACGCATGCTCTTCCACCAAGAGCGCAGTGGGCCGCTGCTCGACAAGTTAAAGGGATGGCTGACGGCTCAGTTTGCGCAGCACCACGTAGAACCGAACTCCGGACTGGGCAAAGCCTTTTCCTACTTGCTAAATCACTGGTCAAAGCTAACGCTTTTCCTTTCGCAACCAGGCGCCCCGCTGGACAACAATATCGTCGAGAGGGCACTCAAAAAGGCGATTCTGAATCGCCGCAATGCACTCTTCTACAGGACCTTGAACGGCGCGGCGGTCGGCGACCTGTTCATGAGCCTGATTCACACCTGCGAGCTAAACGGCGTGAATCCCTTCGAGTACTTGACTGCATTGCTGCGGCATCCTGAGGAGATCAAGCAGAGCGCGTCGGCCTGGTTGCCTTGGAACTATCACCAAGCTGTGTATCGAATACCACCCGCCGCATAGTACGATCGGTCTGTCTGGCCAGAAAGGATCCTCTGCGGCCAGACTCAACGGACCTCTCGCAATGTCCAGAAAACGGGCCGTCCAAAAACTGAAATTGCAAGACGTTTTTGGCCAGTCACGAAAACGGTCGGAAATGTTGCGGGCAGGCTTTAGGCTCGTGTCTCGACCAACGATCAGCAAACGCTTTCCATGCAGAGCCATGCCTGCACGACTAAGCACGGCGCCGCGGTTGGGCGGTCGTCATGCAAGTGCGTGAAGTTGGCTCCGGCGCTGCAAAGCGGCAAGCTCGCGAGAAACTCCTAGAGGCAGTACGCCGGCGTGAGAAGTGGGAGCACCTTGGCGTCGGTTTCGTATCGCTCGGCGAGGCTCTGGTCTGACCACCCCAGCCGGTCGCGCGATGACGGGCTGCTCGCTGTGTTCACTGCCTTCGAGCGCGAAATCCTCGCCGAGCGCACTCGCGCCGGCCTCAGCAAATCCGAGATCGCGCGGCGACTGCAGATCGGCCGGACCTCCGTGCGCCGCATTTTAATATCGGAGGGGACCTGACAATGCGAACAACCAATACCGTCGAGAGGCCACAGGAGATCTATCAAATCAAGGTGACTCTGCTCGGCACAGATCCGCCAATCTGGCGGCAACTGCTGGTTCCCGCAGCCCTGATACTGGAGCAGTTGCATCACGTTCTGCAACTCGCTATGGGTTGGGAAGACAGCCACATGCATGAGTTCCGTATCGGACAACAGAGGTTCGGGAAACCTGATCCAATGGAACGGGCCCTAGGTGGACCACGCACTGCAAGCGAACGTACTGTGCGCTTATTCGACGTGCTCGGCCGCACAGGAGAAAAGGCTGTGTACACGTATGACTTCGGCGATAGCTGGGAACATCAAATCGTCGTGGAGAAACGCCTCGCACCCGAACCGGGGCGCGCTTACCCTGCCTGCGTGGCCGGTGAACGACACGGGCCGCCCGAAGACTGTGGCGGTATACCAGGGTTCTACAACCTGCTGGAAGCGATCAGCGCCCCGGAGCATGAGCAGCACGAGGAGCTCCTGGAGTGGCTGGGCGATGGCTTCGATCCAGAGGCCTTTTCAATCGACCAAGTCAATCGGCAACTTGCGCCCCCTTCAGCGACCCCGGAGTAAAGCCGCCGCTGGAAAGAAATGAGGCGGAAGTATTCTTCGCTGAGAAACACGGGTACCGTTCTCCCGCGCATCCTTGCCGAAAGCTCACCCAATGCATCGTACTGATCGGGCAACTGGTTCAATTGAGCGGACAGGGCAAGTGGAAGATGAGTTC
>JBJMGJ010000086.1:0-12879 GCA_045807965.1 Bryobacteraceae bacterium
GGCGGATCGAAACCTACTCGGGAATCCCGGCTGAATCGATCACTCGGAACATTTTCGTTCGCTTCGTCTGGAACGAGCGGAAGTCCCTGTGGCAGTATCTTCGCTGGGTCGGACGCATGCGGCGCTCGCATTTCGTTTGAGCCTTCCCGGCGCCAAAAGCGATAGCAGTCGCTCCCAATCCAATCTCCGCCACATGCTTGCAGACTCGCGGATCATGCCGCAATCCTGAGTCATCAGAGATTTGCATTCGAGATCTAACCTCCCGACCGAATGCACCCGCCATTCCCGCCGAACATATGCCTTGACAAGTATATGCGTGAACACGTATATAAAGAGGGTGGAATCCGTGTTCGAGATTATTGCGGAGCCGAACCGCCGGGCAATATTGAGCCTCCTGGTTTCGTCACAACAGTCGGTTGGAGACATCGAGCGTCAACTTCGAATGTCACAGCCAACGGTGTCAAAGCACTTGCGAGTGCTGCGCGATGCCGGCGTCGTGGAATCCGCAGTGGACGCACAGCGCCGCCTGTACCGGCTGCGACCTGAACCGCTTCAGGAGATCGATGCCTGGCTGGCGCCGTTCCGTCGTTTCTGGTCCGCTCACGTGGATGCTCTCGAACGCCATTTGGACCGCATGGATCAATCGACGTCAAGCAGAAGCACGCCAACCAAAGGCACGCCATCAAAAAGGAAGACAAGGAGAACAACATGACCGATCGAGAGCAGTATGTGCCGGGTTCCGCCACGGGGGCGCAGGTGCGAAAAGACGGTGAGAAGTGGACACTCATCCTCGTCAGAGAACTCCGTCACCCGCCGGAAAAAGTGTGGCAGGCGCTTACTGACCCGACGCATCTTCGCGAGTGGGCTCCCTTCGACGCCGATGGGAGCCTGGGTACGGTCGGTAATACGGTCAATCTCACCACCGTGGGCGCCCCCAGCCCGCACGTGACCGAAACAACAGTGATCCAAGCCGAGGCTCCTAAGCTGCTGGAGTACACCTGGGGTGGCAACAATGTCCGATGGCAACTCGAGCCGTTCAGCGGCGGGACGCGCCTGACGTTGTGGACCAACATCGATCGGCGCTTCATCTCGATGGGCGCCGCTGGCTGGCACATTTCTTTCGATGTCCTCGAGCGGTTGCTCGCGGGCGAGCGGACCGAACGGATCGTCGGTATGGCGGCTCTACAGTCAGGCGACTGGCAAAGGTTGAATGCGGAATACGCAAAACAGTTCGGCGTTGACGCCCCTAGTTGGCCGCCAACGTCTCGAATGCCTGACGCATAAGAGGAAAACCCTTATGGAATTGACCCTGAAGAATCCGGCACTCATCGCCGCTAAAACCAGTTCCAATGCCAACGCCGTCGTGTATTGGATTGTTACTGCGCTTTTCTCCCTCCAGATGGGCTTTACCGCCTATGCGCAACTGCGCCTACCGCAGGTGGCCACGGCCTTCACCCACCTCGGTTTTCCGGCCTACTTCCGGGTGGAGCTTGCATGGGCCAAGCTCTTTGGCGTCGCGCTGATACTTGCGCCGGTGCCAGGGCGGCTCAAGGAATGGGCCTACGCCGGCTTCGCCATTACCCTCGGCTCGGCGCTCATCGCTCATCTCGAAATGGGCGATGGCCCGGAGGGTTGGAGCTGGGCCGCGGCGACTAGCATAGTGTGGGCGATTTCCTATCTTTTATGGCAGCGTAAGAGTTGGAGCGGTTTATGAAAAAGCCCGTCCCGGCGGAATCCGCCTCAGCGTTGATCGACCAGAAGATCAAAGAACTCGGGGACTGGCGCGGGAAAATGCTCGCCAAAGTGCGCGAAATCGTACACGCCGCAGACCCTGAAATCATCGAAGAATGGAAGTGGATGGGGACGCCCACCTGGTCCCACGACGGCATCGTCTGCACAGGTGAGACGTACAAGCAGGTCGTCAAGATGACGTTTGCCAAAGGAGCCGCGTTGGACGACCCGTCGAAGCTATTCAATTCCAGCCTCGACGGAAATGTCAGGCGCGCAATCGACGTCCACGAAGGCGACAAGATCGATGAAGCGGCCCTAAAGGATCTCATCCGCGGCGCGGTAGCTCTGAATCTCAAAGGCAAGAGCAAACCGAAGCGCCTCGCATCGAGCAGCAAGCGGGCCGAGTAGCTTTGCACGAAAAAAGCCCCTTCCTTGCGGGAGGGGCTTCAAGCAGTTCGGAGAAGGAGGGGGTTCGCTACTGTTGTGGTGGTCTAGGTCCGCGGAATCGCCCGGACCGGCCTGCGGAAGCATCCTGAATGGTGTAATCCGAAGGTATTTGAAACAACGACGCAGCAGGTTCGGCGCGCTGGATGTTGGTCAACGAGTAGGTTGACTGGCCCATCCGGGCATCATTCCGCTTTGCAAGAACAATGGCTTGCAGATCCGGGCAGTACCAAGTTTCGCTTGTCGATATGATGGGTTGCGCGTTGCCCATAGCTCCGGCTGGAATCGTGTGGGTGACACTCTTTCCTTGTGCACTTACACCGGCGATGGTCTGCGTACCTAAATCCGAGGTCGTTGTATTTGCTGAGTCTTTCGGCCCGCGAGGCTCGTGGGCCGGAGGAGTCCCAGTTGGCGGCTTGGGAATTGCGCGCCTGGTCGCCACTTTTGTATTTGCGTTCAGGACATAGGCGTATCCAGCGACCGGATCATTGATAAAAGTCACCACCACCGGGCCTTGTTGTCCCAAAGGTCCACCTGTAATCGTCTCCTGCGAATACGTCCGCCCTTGCGAGTCGCGGGCAATGTGTCCGTTCGTGCTGTGCTGAATGGTGTTACCATCGCCCAGCGTCTGGACAGATTGATCGCTGACGTCAGCGGCGTACGGAGCACCTGTGACGACCTTGCCAACCCGGCCGAATCCCGGACCTAATCGTCCAAACGGACCGCCTGGACCGCCACCCGGACCTCTCATGCCTGGCCGGGGTCCAGGTGGGGGCCCTCCGTCCTGTGCGTAAACACAAGCAGTGGACATCGCAAGTCCAACTGCAATCATTTTCACTAAACCTCTCATACGTCTCCTGATCGATCCGCAACTCACCCGAGCTATCCCCTAAACTCAATCGGAACTAACAACATGGACTGCTACCGGCTGCCCGTCTAGTCCCAGCAGGACATCCGCCAGAACCGACCGATCGGGCTGCGCTACCCGATTTGCAATCGGCTCAACAACGATGCCTGCCTCAGCCAACGAGGCAATCGGAACCTGCATCTGCACAATTCGCCGAGCATTGATGGGCAATTCCGGATTCGAGAAGGGAAGCGATATGAATGTTTCGCCATCGATCTCGAACGCGCTGGTACTTTCGTCCGGGGACAACATCGTCTGAGATTGCCCCTTGTCGCGAAGGGATAAGGGGAGATACAGCACTCCAACGGCAAGAGCCGCGGCAGCGGTCAGCCCCCACCAATGCAGCCTCGTCACTCGCCTCGCCCGGATGGGCGAAATATGGCCCTCATCTACCCGGTCCAGTTTGGAAGCTAGCTCCTGACGGTCCGACAGTTCATAAACCGGACGCAGCGAATCGATGAACTCGTCGAAGCTGGACGAGGTTTTTCGCAATTCCGCATACCGGGCGCTACAAGGGCCACAAATTGCGAGGTGGCGTTCCGCCTTCGCCGCGTCCACAGATGACAGTTCGTCATCCAGTAATTGAACCAGAACCCCATTCGGTAGATGGCCGCCCGTAATCGAAGAAAGCGTCGAATTCATAGCAGTTCCTTGAGCTTCTCCAGGCCTTTTTGCACGTGCTCGCCGACCGTGGAGACGGAAAGGTTCAGCACCTCTCCAATTTCGCGATATTTCAAACCTCGTGTCCGCAGCGCCAAGCAGTCTCGCTGAATCGGACTGAGCGCCTCAAGCGCGGCGGTAAATCGGGTATTCCTCTCTTTTGCGAGCATTTCATCTTCGGCCGAGATCGACTGGTCGCGTAATTCACCGGAGACAGAAACATCCGGCAGATACTCGGTTCGGCTCGTGCGCATCTGCGAATTGCGGACGAGATTGTGCGCAACACGATATAACCAGGCACGAAGATTGCTACGGTCGCCGCCCGAAAGCAGATGTTGATGCACCCGCAAATAGCTCTCCTGTACGAGTTCCTGAGCCGTTTCGGAATCAGCCCCTAAAAATAAGACATAACGCCGCAACCCCAGGTGGTCGCGGTCATAAAGGTCAAGAACAATCCGCCGGAGTGAGGTGTCTTCCAGAAACTCTCTTTCCCATGTTGCAGCTGGCAACGAAAGGACGTCAGCTTCTTCCATACGCTTATCTCACTGTAAGCGCTTGAATCGAGAATTCGCTAGCAGCGTTTGAGTGTCAGCAAGGGCCGCAAGGAGGTACTTGGGGAGTTGCACTTGGGGTTGGGGGTTACCCCCTTGCGGGTTGCTGTCTCGCATGCTATTTGTCTATGAAACAATCGACGCTCACACTTTTCCGGTCGTTCTGCAAAAAATTCCGATTCAGTTCCACTCAGTAAAGTAGTTCAAACGGAATATGTCTACGCTGTCTGACGTGAACCCCGACCTGCGGTATCCAATCGGGCGCTATCAACCGCCCTCTCTTATAACTGACTCGATCCGTCGAGAGTGGATTGGTGAACTCGAAGCTTTACCGGAGAACCTCAGGAAAGCCGTTGCGGGACTTTCGAACGTTCAACTCGACACCCCGTACAGATCCGGCGGCTGGACAGTGAGGCAGGTCGTTCATCATGTTCCGGACAGTCACATGAATAGCTACGTCCGGTTCCGGCTGGCATTAACCGAGGACACACCAACAATCAAGGCGTATGACGAGCGGAGCTGGGCAGAACTCGCGGACGCCCGGCAAGCACCCATTGAATCGTCCCTCGATCTGCTCGGAGGTCTGCACCACCGGTTCACGACCCTGCTTCGTTCGCTTGATTCCGCGGATTTCGCCAAGACCTTCCGGCATCCGGAAATGGGGCAGGTCAGCCTCGAGAGGACGCTCGGCCTGTACGCGTGGCACGGCCGTCATCACGTGGCGCACATCACTAATCTCCGCCTGCGCGAAGGATGGTGATTAATGCTCTTTTTTCGAACTGCGTTGGCTTCTGTGATCGGCTGGCCGGACGTGATCCGGCGGGCTTAGATTGAAGGCACTGATGACGAGTGCCAAGTGAGAGAAAGCCTGCGGAAAGTTTCCTAAGTGGCGGCCCTCTGAAGGGTCGTACTCTTCGGACAGAAGACCCACGTCGTTTCGGAGCGAAAGCAGAAACTCGAATAAGCGCTTGGCTTCATCATGCCGCCCCTGCTGGACATAGTTGTCGACCAGCCAGAAGCTGCAGGCAAGAAATACACCTTCTCCTCCCGGCAACCCGTCCACGTCCGTGTGCGTCTCATACCGGGCTACAAGCCCCTTTCGCAAGAGCCTCTCTTCAATCGCAGCGATCGTCCCTTTCACGCGGGGGTCTTCGGGCGGAAGAAATCCGACCAGGGGCAGAAGCAAAAGGCTGGCATCGAGATCCTTGCTCCCGTAATACTGCACAAATGAGTTCAGTTCCTTGCTGAAACCAAAGCGGCAGACCTCTTCGTGGATGTCAGTGCGGAGTCGAACCCATCGCTCGAGAGGACCGTCTTGACCGAACTCCTGAATTGTCCGTATCGCTCGGTCCACGGCCACCCAAGCCATTACTTTGGAGTGCACAAAATGACGACGCGGCCCACGAATCTCCCAGATGCCGTCGTCGGGCTTAGACCAGAGATGCTCGAGTGCAAGGACCAGGGAACGTTCCAGGTTCCATGCCGCTTCCAGCTTCTCCAATCCTCTGCACCGCGCCTGGTAAAAGGCGTCAAGTACCTCGCCATAGACGTCCAATTGAAGCTGCTCGGAAGCAGCGTTACCGATGCGAACGGGTTGAGATCCCTCGTAGCCAGCCAGCTGAGGGATTTCGAACTCGGTGAGGCGCCTGTCTCCGTCAACCCCATACATAATCTGCATCTGTTCCGGACTGCCAGCGATAGCGCGCATCAACCAATCCCGCCACGCTTTTGCTTCGTCCATGAAGCCGGTTTCCATCAGTGCGAACAGGGTGAAGGTGGAGTCGCGCAACCAACAATAGCGATAGTCCCAATTGCGCACGCCTCCAATCTCTTCCGGTAAAGAAGTGGTGGCTGCCGCCACAATGCCTCCCGTTGCGTGGTGAGTAAGCGCCTTCAGGGTAAGGATGGACCGGAGAACCGCCTCAGTATACGGACCGTTCGGCGTATGTTTCTTGGACCAGTGTGTCCAGGCGGTCGTGACGTTCTCGACCACGGCGCTCGCCTCCGGTTGCGAATGAATCTGCTGATACGATTTCGACCAAGTGAATACGAAAGGCACCTCTTCGCCCTCGGACACTTCGAACTCCGCTCGCGTGCGCATCTCTTCTCCATGGAGCGGGACGGGGGTTTGGAGCTGCACCTGATCGGGGCCGGCTACCGCCTGCCATTTGCCCTCCTTGTTGCGGGTGACCCAGGGAACAATGGTTCCGTATCCATACCGCAACACCAGGTCCATGACCATGGCTACGCGGCCTCGTACCCCGCGCACAATCCGCACCAGGTCTTGTAGCTCGCCGCGGCGATCCATGCAGTCGATGAGAACGACTGCGCCTTCCTCCGTGACGAATTCTGTCTCGAGAACCATCGTGCCTGCGCGATAACGTCTCGATACGCTTAGCCTTTCGTGCTTGGGGCCGATCAACCACCGACCGTTGCTGACCTCCCCAAGAAGCGCGGCGAAACATGCCGGGCTGTCGAAGCGCGGCAAACACAGCCAGTCAATCGAGCCGTTACGACCAACTAGCGCGCCGGTCGCGTTATTGCCAATCAGGGCATAGTCCTCGATCAGTTGTGCCATACGAGGGAAGTTGTCCGGACTAGTTGGAAGAAAACTCGAGCACAACCTTGATGTCGTCAGGTTGTCGCTGGAGCGCGGATTTCCAGTTCGCCAGAGGTTCTCTGCGCGAAATCAAACGAGAGAGCCAGTTCCGGTCGGCCTTGAGAAGGTACTTCTCCGCCATTTGCCAGTGATGTCGGTTAGCATTGACCGAGCCGAAGATCACTTGGTTGTCGAGAACCATTGTGCGATTAATCGTTCCAATATCAAGGCTGACGTTCTGGTTGTGAGACGAAACACCTGCGAGACAAAGAATTCCATCATTCCCCATTTGGCTGATGGTTTCGACAATGACAGATGCCACTCCCGTACATTCGATGGTTATGTCGGGACAGAAACCAAGCTTGTTCAACGCCCCTATGTGGTACTGGGCGCCCAGATCATGAACCAGCTCCGGCTTCAAGCCATGTTCCACGCGGTCGAGCACGTGCACCTCGAGTCCGCGTTGAACGCCGATCATCGCTGCTAAGAGGCCAATCGGACCGGCTCCTGTAATTAAAACCGTTTTGGGGTTCCAGGCGGCACGTTCTCCGATTTTCGCGACGTGATCCCAAGCTTTCGCTACGACGCTCGTCGGTTCCATGAGCACTCCAACCGACCGAAGTGATGAATCTAAGCGGACTGAGTATTCCGGCTCTACGCGCCAGGTTTGCGATCCGAATCCGTTACGCTCCTTAATGCCGCGCTCAGTGTATTTGCCATTCCGGCACATATCGAACTGGCCGGTTGCGCAGGCAGAACAGGGAACGGGGTCAGGCCGGCGGACAATTCCGACGATAAGATCGCCTTTCGAGTAGCCGCTCGATTCCGGCGCCTCTTCGACCTGTCCCAAGGATTCGTGGCCGATGACGAGACGATTACTTCCGGGAGGAGCCCAGCCGTATTCGGCGGATATAAGCTCGAAGTCTGTCCCGCAGAGACCGAGTTCCAGGGCTTTGACGACAACGCTCCCGTCGGTCTCGGATGGCTCGGCGACCTCCTGCACTTGTGCTGAATTTGCTATTCCTGGCTCTATTGTCAGGGCTTTCATGCGTTGAAATTTCCTTGCCGGCTGCTTTCGACAAAGAAAGCGCACCCGTCCGGCCCCGGCCATGCCGAGGCACGTTCGGTAGACGGAGATCTTAGCTGATAAGTGACATCCTGGAGTAACTTCGCGAGCGAATTCCGCACATCTATCTATATCCAGAACCTACGGACCGATCGAGGCATAGAAAGCGCGGAGTTGATTCGGATACTCACTACCTGCTACCAGGAGCAGATTGTTATGCCCAGCGCCGGTGACGCGCCAGAAACTTTTGGGCTCATTTGCGTTCTGGTAGACGGCGCGTCCTTGCACAAAGGGAACGATTTCATCAGCATCGCCATGAATCACCAGCAGCGGGACGTGAATTGCCTGGATTCTTCGCTCGGTATCGAATCCACGTGCCAGGACCGGACCCACGATCGGAATCACTTGCCCGGCCATACGGCTCAGTGACGCCAACGGTGCTTCGAGAATAAGGGCCGCACAAGCGCGGCGAGAAGCTAACTCTGTCGCAACGGCCGTGCCGAGCGATTCGCCATGCAGAATGATGCGTTCCGCCGGATAGCCCCTTCTAATAAGTTCCTCGTAGCCGGCGTCCGCGTCTTGGTAGAGACCGCGCTCGCTCGGTCGTCCTTCGCTTTTGCCGTAGCCGCGATAATCCAAGACAAGCATCGCGGACCCAGCTTGCTTTGCGGCCAGCGCGTGATCCACCCGATGAGTAACATTGCCGGCGTTGCCGTGCAGAAACAATGTCGCGTATCGGGCGGCGGGTTCCGGGAACCACCAGGCGTTTAGTTTTAGCCCGTCCCTTGAAGTGAGCCAAACATCTTCCGCTCCCGCCTGTTGCTGACTGCTCCAATCGCCGTCCGGGTAGCGCATGGGATAGTACAGCAGTTGATCGACAAATCTCTGTAACATCACGGGAAACACGAACGGCAGTGCCGCTACCAGGCCAATGGAAATCAACATTCGCCCGGACGGCCGGCGCCGGCGAGGCATCACTTCGAGCGCCATCCTCCAAACAGACGCAGGCTTTCGGGCAATTGCTTCGGATCGCATGACGCGATTGGAGCCGACAAGATGCGTTCCACAGGGTGGAACCGATTTCGCTGCGGTGCCATACTGACAAGCAATCTTCGAGGAGGATTCCTTGCCGCCAATCCGACTGTGTTCTCTCGCATTAGCATCTCTCGTCGCCTTGTCTGCCTCGCCCTTGCGAAACGTAGCCATCGTTACTGACCGGGACTTGAGCCATCCGGCCCGTCACGGAGTTGACGCTCTGACCGCTGCGCTTCGGAGCAAGAATTTGCGTATCGTAGATTGCGCGGACGACGCAGATTATGTCATTTACGCGGGCGGGAAAGCCGCCGCATCCGCGGCACGGCAATGGAAAGGGAATACCGTGTCTTTGCCGCGGCAGCCAGAATCTTTGACTGTGTTCCGTGGACGAGAGGATGGCAAACCGGCGATCGCTTTCAGCGGCGCCGACGCGCGAGGAGTGATGTATGCGGGCCTCGAAGTAGCGGAGAGCGTTGCAAAGAGCACAGGTTTCGATCCGTTTGAATATGTTCAGGAAGGCTCTCAAACTCCGTTCTTAAAGACGCGAGGCATATCGACCTATACGATGCAGCGTGCTTACTTCGAACAGCGGCTCTACGACGAGCGCTATTGGACCCGTTACTTCGATCTATTGGCAAAAAACCGTATCAACAGCTTCGTGGTGATTTTCGGGTACGAGAACGGCGGATTCATGGCTCCCCCCTATCCGTACTTCTTCAACACGCCGGGCTTTCCGAATGTAGAGTTCGTCGGGTTGAATTCCGAAGGGCAAGCGAAGAACACAGCGGCTTTCAAGAAGATGCTCGCCATTGCCCACGAGCGAGGCATCGAGGTGACGGCGGGTATCTGGGACCACATCTATCGCGGCGGCGTCCAAGCTGGCGGGATACCGGGCGCTGCCGCAGAAGCGGGAAAGCGAGTGCCAGGGCTTGTCTGGGGTGTAACGGCCGACAACTTGTCGGAGTATACGAAAGCATCGCTGCGGCGGTTCCTCGAGGTTTTCCCGGAGCTTGACGCGATTCAGTTGCGAATGCACGACGAATCGGGACTGAAGCGAGACGAGATCGTGCCTTTCTGGCACGAGGTGTTTTCCGGCATCAAGCGGGACCATCCCAACGTGCGTCTGGATATTCGTGCGAAAGATCTTCCGGATGCCGTCATTAACGACGCCGTCGGCCTGGGCCTGAACGCGAAGATCTCGACGAAGTTGTGGATGGAACAAATGGGATTGCCGTTCCACCCGACGCACATCAACGTGCAGAACCAAAAGGACCGGCGGCACGGGTACGCCGACCTGCTCCGATATCCTCAGACGTACCGTGTCAACTGGCAACTCTGGAGCGGAGGCACCGCGCGCGTGCTCCTGTGGGGCGATCCGGAATACGTCCGGCGCTTAGCGGCCAGCGCTAAGCTCTACGGCGGCGACAGCCTGGAAGTGAACGAGATGCTCGCCACCAAGATGTTGGGCGAGCCGCATACGGAAAAGCCGCTCGAGATCCTCAATCCGAAATATCGGTATTACGACTACGAATTCGAGCGGTATTGGCACTTCTATCAAGTCTGGGGAAGACTGATGTACAACCCGCAAGCCGATCCGTCTGTCTGGAAAGACGATTTCAACGCGCATTTTGGAACGGGTGCGGGCCCGCACCTGATGGAGGCGCTTCACCTCGCGAGCAACGTGCTGCCACGAATCGTTGCCGCCAGCTACCTGTACAGAAATTTCCCGACAACCCGTGGCTGGGCGGAAATGAATCGGCAAGGCAGCCTTCCCCAATACGCGGGCGAAGACGGAAGCGACATTCAGCAGTTCATGAATGTTCGGGACGAAGCCAAAAGCATTCTGGCGGGAACGGAAACTCCGATGCGCCGACCCGAGGAGACAAGCCGGTGGTTTGCTCAAACCGCGGAAGCCATAGAACACCACGTCGCGGAAGCACAGAAGGCAAGTAGCGACCGCTCGGGGAAGGAGTTCCAGTCCACGGTGGCCGACTTGAGGATCCTTGCCGGATTGGCGCGTTATCACTCCGCTCGGCTCCTCGCCGGCGTTAGCTACAACCTGTACAAGCAATCTGGTGACCTGCAAGCGTTTGATGACGCAATCGCTTCCGAAAAGCAGGGGCTCGACTCTTGGAAGGGCATGGTAGAGGCGGCCGGAGATATCTACAGTGAGAATCTCGCGTTTGGCGTTCACCAGGTTGGCTTCAGCCGGCACTGGAAGGAAGAGTACGGCCTACTCTCGCACGACTTCGACCAACTCAAAAAAGAGCGAGAGAACGCGACTGCCAAACCCGAGGCCTCGCATCATTCGCCTCTCGCCAGCGTGCCGAAGCCGCCGAGCGCCAAGGTTTCCGCAGTTGGAATCGCAGAACCAGGGCACGACTTTCCCGTTTCGGCTCGGGTCGAGGCCCAATCCGGCGTGAAATCAGTTCGTCTTCGCTATCGTCACGTCACGCAAACGGAGGATTACCAGACGGCGGAGATGTCGCTCGATCCTTCCTCGGGCAGCTACACGGGCCACATTCCGGCCGCATTCATCGACAAGAAATGGGATCTGATGTACTTCATCGAAGCCATCGGGAAAAATGGCGGCGGCCGCATGTACCCGGATCTGGAAGTCGAGCAGCCATACGTGATCGTCTCCGTTCAGCGCTAGGAATCTTTCCCTGAATGAGCGCTGTTCAGGAATCGAAGTGCACGAGTATCGGTCCGAGCAGATAAGCCGTAAAGCAGCCAATCAGATACAGCGCCGCCGAGCACCAGAGAACGATGCGGCTTAACCGACTGGCCGTTCGGCAAGCTGCAGGATCGTTCGGGTCACAGGCCCCACTTTTCGCCTGGAGTTTGGGCGCCACCACATAAACATAGACGAAGTTCCCGAAGATGAGAGAGCCCGCGATGAGAAAGACCCGATTCTTATGGTGGGACATTGTTACCAACCACGGGGCCTGCGAAAGGATCGACGCCATAGTTGCTCCCAGTCCGAACAGGACGAACAAGGAGGGCAGGGCGCAGCAGAGCAGGGTGCTCAGGGACGTAAACAGCGAGACGTAGCTTAGCGCCCCGCTGCGCGTACGCGGCGGGGCTGTAGAAACGGTAGTTTGCATTCTTTTCCTTACTTCACCTGGCTCACTTGTAACGGCGTTGCCAGTTTCAAATCCTTTCCCGGCACCATGACCCCTTGCACAAACACGCTCTGGCCGAGTTTCCTGGACGCTTCGCTGTATGCACCGGGATTCTTCGGGTCAGGAGCGAGGGTCAAGGTGTCTCTGGTGCTTGTGACCTTCAATTGGAGATGGCCCTGCGCCTCTGCCAATTCGCCACGAACGGAAACCGAGGTTGCCTTGGGCGTATATCCCTTGTCGTGGAGCAGTTGCCAGAATTGCGGGACCGAAACTGTATTTCCGGGCTTGAGCTTTACGGTCGCGAGCCCCTTGTTCAAGCTCACTTCCACAGATGCCACACCCGGTACTTTCTTCAATGCCACGTTGACCACGTGGGCGCAGGTCATTCAATCCATGCCGAAAATGGATAAATCAGTTTGCAGCACTTCGGCCCGCCCCGGAAGCGCTGCAAGCAATAAGGTGCCGGCCACTATAGGCAATAGTTTTCGCATCAAATGTTCCTTTCAAAAAAAGTAAGCAAAATTCACAGTGAATCGGTAACGCTCCTTAGGAAAGAGCGGCCCGATATCCCGGTAAAGAGGAAACTGGATTCCGGCTTCAATGCCGATCGCACGATATACGCCGAGGACGCTGGGGCCGAAAAAAATTTGCTGTGCCTGGCTCCCCGGCAGCTCCGCACCAAACCGCCGAATCTGGCCCGCTCGCTCTCCGGTCATCTCCCCGAAAATGCGCCAGTCCCAGCGCGGGTAATCGGTGCGCCA
>JBJMGJ010000087.1:0-2572 GCA_045807965.1 Bryobacteraceae bacterium
CGGACGATCTCGCGGTTATCTCGCCGGGGTATTCGAGAAGGCTCTTTGGGCGAATCTATCCGTGCTGAAGCCGAGGATTTCCACTGTATTTTGAAACTGAACTACACCCGATCCGTTCCCGGTGAGCGCGATTAAAACCAGAACCGTTTGAGTTCCTGCGAGCAGAAGTCGACCGCGACTACGTGGTAGGGAACCAGTGATCGGGAATTTCCAATAGTCGTTCTAGCAGGATTCTGAAAAGGAGCGAGCGACAAGCGGCTTTGTCCTCTGGTGCTGGCTTTTTACAGTTCTGATTGGCTTGTTTGTTGGGATTTCAAGGAGAAGTGGTGTTCGAAACGCCTGTGTTGGGCGTTCAGACACACTTCTCCCCGGAGTTATGCGGGACGAACTGGTGTAGGCAGCAGATTCCGCATTCTGACGAGGTTGTAAGCAGCGGCCGCAAAGGTGAATACCCATCCGACCTTGTGCACGCCGCGATGTCTGGTCTTACGCAGCATTCCGACTGTCTTCAGCCAGCCGAATACTTCCTCGATCCGTTTTCGTTTGACCTGACTCACTTTGTATGCGGCGTGTCGCGTAGTGCGCCCATCGATGGCGCTGCCGCCCCGTCGTTTGTGATTCTGCGCCACATGCGGCGTGACCTTCATGCCTCTCATCTCGCGTACGAACTCTTGCGTGTCATAGCCCTTGTCGGCCGCCACCGTCACGCGCTGGCTGCCCTCAATCCGCTCGGCCATGAGCAGCGCCGCGTCTCGTTCCGCTGTACCATTGGCCTGCAGTAACTCCGCGTCCACCACTAAGCCGTTCCGGTTCTCAATCAGCAGGTTGCCGCAATAGGCCAGCTTCGCCTCGTGCCCACCGCTCTTGCGTGCCAGCCGAGCATCGGCATCCGTCCGTGACTCGTGCGTATCATTGCTTCGCGTCTCGCCGTGAAAGTCCACCGTGGGATTGCCTGGATCATCCGGGGGTGTATTCTCTCTGCGGTCCTTGCGCTGAAAACTCTTCTGGCCCGCCCAGGCTTCGATCAACGTGCCGTCCACACTGAAGTGCTCATCGCTCAACAGATTTGCCGACCGCGCCTGGGCCAACACGCCAGCGAAGAACAGACTGGCGATTTCACCTTCCAGCAAACGGTCGCGGTTCTTGGTAAATACCGTCGCCACCCACACCGGTTCATCCATATTCAGCCCCACAAACCAGCGGAACAGCAGGTTGTATTGCAACTGCTCCATCAGCAGACGCTCGCTGCGCACTGTGTACAGGATCTGCAGCAGCAACGCACGCAACAGTTTTTCCGGCGCGATCGACGGCCGTCCGGTAGCTGAGTACAGTGCATCGAATTTTGCCGACAATCCTTTCAGCACTTCATCCGTCATCCCCCGGATCGCTCGCAACGGATGTTGCTCCGGCACCCGCTCCTCCGGCGACAGATAACTGAACATCCCGCTCTGTTGTGTGTCCGTTCCCCGCATGTCCTAAAACATTTAGACGTCTCTATGCTTTCTTGCGTAACTGCCACACTGCGTTTTTCAGCATCCTGTTAGAGGACGTGCTTACGACGTATGTAGATTCAACTCCAGCATCAGAAAACGAGCAGTTGCGCGTGATCAGCCAATCCGAGGAACTCGCTCGCAGCAAGTGCTTCCGAGAGAGTGGAAGCCGTATGTGGTGCGGAACCTGCCATGATCCTCATAGCAAGCCGGTCAATGCTTCGGATTGGTATCGGGCCCGCTGCTCTTCCTGTCACACCAAGCTAGTCAGCAAATCACATCCGCCCCCAGACAGTGACTGTATCGGCTGTCATATGCCAAAACGCAAGACGAATGATGGTGGGCATTCAGCTTTTACCGATCATTGGATACGATCCAGACCTCGCGTCGCCCCAGCTTCGAAAACAGCCGAATCAGAGCCGAGCGGATTGCGAGCATGGCGGCCAGCGGCGGCAGGCCTACAGATTCGAAATGAGGGACTTGCTTATATCAGTACCGGCATTCGAGACTCTCGTAACGCTTGGGTCCAACGAGGCCTCGAGACTGCCGCGCCAATTCGAGAGAGATTTCAACGAGATCCGGATTTAATGAATGGGATAGCCTCTGCCATGAGGGTGTTAGGGAAGCCCGCCGAGGCCGCAAAGCTTTTCCAAGAAGTCATTGACCTAGGACGGCAAAATGCAGTTGTTGAGGAGAGTGCAGGGCTGGCCTGGCTGGAAGCCGGAAGTCAAAACGCTGCTCGCGAACACTTGGAAAGAGCCTTATCGATGGATTGGCTGCTATTCGACAGCATAGAAGCGTTGTCCCGAATTTACGCAGGAGCGGGACAAAACGAGAAACTTGCCGATTTGAACAGCCGGATGCAGCAGGAGATGCGAACGCCTCCGCGGCCAGCAGTTGAGATGCAGCATTGAACTCGGAAACCGGCATCTGTCGCCGGGCTATTCACGTCAACGCCAGGACGAAGTGGAACGGTCGGGTATGGCCTCCAACTTCGCGAGGAGAATCGAATAGCGCTGACCCGCCTCGATCATCGGCACGTCGTTGCCTCCAAGCCGTTCATTCGCGTCACGCAAATGCCC
>JBJMGJ010000088.1:0-12034 GCA_045807965.1 Bryobacteraceae bacterium
GGCGAAGACCTTTTGTGAGTACTCGCGATAACGCTCTGGACGACCGGGAACGAAGATAGCTTGCGGGCAGAGACGGGAAGCGACTCGGAGAGGCATTGCAGAGTGGATGCCGAATTTCCGGGCGGCGTAGGACGCAGCGGCTACAACTCCGCGCTGGTCGCGTTTACCCCCAACGACAACCGGCTTGCCACGCAGGGAAGGGTCGAAAAGTTCTTCGACGGAAACAAAGAATGCATCCATGTCGACATGACAGATAACCCTTTGCTGCATACTTGAATCTTTTTCAAGCCTTACTTGCTCCCAGTACACGAGGAAGACCGGCCAGATCCGAAATAACCTCGACGTCGATCCAACTGTCTGACAGCATCGCACGGACGCCTTCGAGAGACTGATAGCCAAGCTCCATAAGTAATCGGCCTCCCGAGCGTATGACGGAGGATGCCTGATCAATCAAACGACGATAGATTTCAAATCCGGTGTTGCCGGCAAAAAGGGCGACGTGAGGTTCCCAATCCCGGACTTCCCGCTGCATGTTGGCTGCGTCTTGTCCCGGTACGTAAGGCGGATTCGATAGCAGGAGGTCAACGCTTGCCAATTGCACGCCCGTCAGAAGATCGCAAGCAAAGAAGCTCACCGGTGCCTCATGAGTACGCCTGTTTCTCTCAGCCACCTGTAAAGCGTCCGTTGACACGTCGGAAGCGAGCACTTCGCACCCGCTCTCGATTGCGACGGAAATGGCGATTGCTCCCGAGCCGGTACCTACGTCAAGAATCCGGGCCTTAGGGTGGGATTCAAGCCACCCGAGTGCCGCTTCCACCAGGTGCTCTGTTTCGGGTCGGGGGATCAGGACACGCTCGTCCACAAAGAAATCCCGGCCGAAGAACTCCTGACGATGAGTGATGTATTGCGTGGGTTTGCCTTTTAAGCGCTCGTTCAGATAGCGCCCATAGTGAATCCAACCCAGCTCCGTCAGTTCGTCGGAAGCGTGTGCGTACAGATAACTTCGATCGCAGCGCATGGCATGCGAAAGAAGCACCTCCGCCGTCAGCCGAGGTACACCGATATCCGCCTTCTCAAGGATTGAAGTGCCCTGGTGCAGGGCAGTTTGAAGAGTCACCGCGGGCTTAGCTCAGGTGTTCAGGCAGCCCGGCCCTGATCGCGCAGCCTTTCCGACTGATAGTAGGTGGTCAGCGCGTCGATAATCGGCTGCAACCGGCCCTCCATGGTGAGGTCGAGCTGATGAAGCGTAAGGCCAATACGGTGGTCAGTCACGCGGTTTTGCGGGAAATTGTACGTGCGGATCTTCTCGCTCCGATCGCCCGTTCCGACCATACTCTTCCGCTCGGCGCCGATGGCGGCCTGTTGCTTTTCCAGTTCCATCTGGTACAGACGGGAACGGAGCACCTGCATCGCCTTGGCACGGTTCTTAATTTGGGATTTCTCGTCCTGACACGAAACGACCGTGTTCGTAGGAAGGTGAGTGATACGAACGGCCGAGTAGGTGGTGTTTACGGATTGACCGCCCGGACCCGATGAACAAAACGTGTCGATGCGGATATCTTTGGCGTCGATCTGAACGTCAACTTCGTCCGCTTCCGGCATGACCACGACGGTGATTGTGGAAGTATGAACACGGCCCTGCGTTTCCGTCGCGGGAACGCGCTGCACTCGATGCACGCCGCTCTCATACTTCATGCGGCTGTAAACCTTCTTGCCGCTGATCATGGCGATCACTTCGCTGAGCCCGCCCACGGAAGACTCGCTGAGCGACGTGACCTCTACTTTCCAGCCTTGTTCTTCCGCGTAACGCCCATACATCCGGAACATTTCGGCAGCAAAGAGCGATGCCTCGTCTCCCCCGGCGCCTTTTCGAATTTCCAGAATGACGTTTTTCTCGTCGTTCGGGTCCTTGGGCAGCAGAAGGATCTGTAAATCCTGCTCCATTGCCGCAACTTCGGGTTCCAGCCTTGCAATCTCGAGCTGAGCCATCTCCAGCAGGTCCGGATCCGTCTCCGCCAACATGGCGCGGGCGTCTTCCAGCTCCCTCATGGCTCGCTTCCACTCGCGGTATTTAGAGACCAGCTCAGAGAGTTCGCTCTGGGCTTTTGCCGTCTTTCGGTAAAGATCTGAGTCGTTGATTACAGCCGGATCAGCCATCCGGTCTGTCAGGTCACCGAATCGTACTTCGGCTTCGTCTAATCGATCTTGATACTGCATTCTATTCGTTCCGGCCAGTGTTCAAGTTCAATGAAATCATGCCGGACCGCTATGCGATCACGAGTTGGCCGCCCTGGGCCTTTTCAAGGGCCATAGCGTGGTTCAAAGCGTAGATAGCGACTTCGGTCTGGTCGTCGGATGGAGATTTGGTTGTCACACGTTGGAGCCAAAGGCCCGGCCTGGTGAGAATGGCCAGAAACCCGTTTCTCTGCTTTGCCGCGAACCGGATGATCTCGTAGCTAACGCCCACGATCACCGGAAACAGGGCGATCCTGGCCAGGAATTTCATCGCGAAGTTGTCGATCGGCAGAAACGCGTAAAGGACCATGGCTACGATCAGAACGACAAAGAGGAAGCTCGTCCCGCAGCGCGGATGCCAGGTCACAAACTGCTGGGCGTTCTCTATCGTCACGTCTTTTCCCGATTCAAAGTTGAACACCACCCGATGCTCAGCTCCGTGATATTGGAACAAGCGGCGCATGTCCTTCATCTGGGACAGAAGGAACATAAACGAGAGAAAAATGCCGATTCGGAGAAGGCCGTCCGTGAAGTTGATCGCCAAACGACCACTTAACGGTTCGAAGTGCTTCCCGAGCTGAGTTGCCAGGTACAGCGGAACAAGCTTGTAAAGACCGATCATAAAGAGAAGAGAAAAGCAGACCTGCAAGACCATCCCAGCGGGTCCTGACGCTTTTTCTTCCTTCTTCTCTTCCGGAGACTTGCCGAGCGTGCAATCAGCCGAAAACTTCAAGGCCTTCATGCCCAGCCACATGGCGCCGCCTAGCGTTGCCAGTCCTCGGACCATAGGCCATTTCAGGATTGGATGCCGGTCGGTTAAGCGCGGTAGCGGCTCTTCCTGGACGGAAATCTCGCCGTCAGGCCTGCGCACGGCAACGCAATAGCTGTGAGGAGAGCGCATCATGACGCCTTCCATGACGGCTTGACCGCCAATCAGCGTTGTCTCTTCACCATTTTCGAGGACGGGTAGTACCTGAATATGCGCGAAAAGGCGCACAACATCACGGAAGTGCAAGGGAGGGCTCCAATCCCAGTATAAGTCAGGGAGGAGCCCAAGGTCTTCGCCGCCGTGAAAACCAGCTTAATTAGGAATTACTAGTTGCTGACCTACCTCAATCTTATCGGGACTTTGCAGTTTGTCCTGATTCGCCTCAAAGATCTTGTGGTATTCGTTTGCGTTTCCGTAGATCTCCTTCGCAATCTTCGACAGAGTGTCGCCGGCCTTAACGGTATAGGTTGTGCTCGATCCCGTTCCTCCCGCGGAGGCTGCGGCAGCTTGAGGAGGTTGAGGCGAGGGCAGGCTCGTATCAACCGTTAGATCACAGGTGAGATCGCCATATGAACTGTCGACCGCTTTGATCTGGTTCCAGACGTCGTTTTTCGCCGCTTCCGAGGGGGCTGCCCCTTGCATAAACAGCTTATTGTCCTGAACGTGAAGGTGCGCCAGACGCACTCCCTTTTGCTTAATGGTCTCCAGTACGCTCGCGTACTTGTTCTTCAGCTCTTCAAATCTGTCCATAAGAATTTCCTAACTGTGGACAACCACAGCTGCGAATCGTTGCGACGAAATTTTCGGGCACCCGCTCGACTCAAAACCCTTAAGGCCGCGGCGGCGTACGGTTGGGCGTGGTACTTATTTTGCCCTCTGCTCTGGCCTTTGCCCAGTCTTCAGTGGTCGCGGCGCTTCCGACCGCCTGCTTTTGCACTTCTTTGTCGACGTCCCTCTTGACGGCCTGGTCCGCTTGTTTCGTCGCGGCTTGGGTCCCATTGCCCAACTGGATCACTTTTACCCGAACGACTTTAGTCCCAAATTTCTTGCAGGCTTGTTCACTCGGCATGTAAATGTCAAGACGCCGGCCCTGGATCTTCGAACCGGTATCGGCCACCACGTATTCGCCCGAGTACTTGCCTGCGCGCCGAATCTTAATTCTTGAACCAAGCGGAAGGATATCCGGATCCGCTGCCACAACGTGCCTGTGCGTGGTCTCCCCCGAGGCTGTAACCCCGGACTGGGCATATGCCGTAGCCCGGTAGGCGCCATTGGGAACTGGACCTGCGTTCACCCATACTGAACCGAAGATTAGCGCAGCCGGGAGAACCAGGGACTGAGAGGCCCACTTCGAGATAACACTCGCAAAACCCATGTGTCTTACCTATTGGTTAGAGGGCGTCTAGCCTGAAGTTAGGACGGCTTTTCCGACGCAAGCTCCGGCACGGCGATTCGAAACCCTTGGTACTGTGACCGTAGCCGAAGTCAATGAATTCCCAGTTTTGCTGGCTTGCTTCGCCGTTCAGCTATTCTCAGTTGGTTATCCTCACCATTTAGGACATGACCCACGACCTTCCGGCCTCGCTACTCTTCTTTCGTTCCCTGCTGAACGATCCCCGTAAGGTGGGTGCGCTAGTTCCTAGTTCAGCGCAGCTCTCTCGACTCATCGCTTCGAGAGTGGACCCCGCGCAGTCTTCCGTGCTTGAGATCGGTGCCGGTACGGGAGCCATTACCCGGGCCCTACTGCGGCGAGGGCTTCGACCGGAACGCCTGATCATTATTGAGCGGGATCCGGTACTCTCAGGGTTCCTCCGAACGCATTTTCCTCGTGTCCGGATCTGCTGCGGAGAAGCAGCGCACGCACCTCACATCCTCTCGGGTGCCGGCGTCGCCCCGGTAGACACAATCATTTCGAGCCTTCCCCTCCGAAACTTGCGCCAATCCGATCAGCTCGAGATTTTCGGCGCGATGATGAACGCCATGACCGGCAAGGGACAGATCATCCAATTCACTTACGGTCCAAATTGTCCTATTCCGACGCGGCGGCTCGGATTAGAGGCTGAATGCGTTGGCCGTGTCTGGATGAACTTCCCTCCCGCTACGGTCTGGCGATTCACGAAACGAACGCACGCGATCGGGCGACTGAGCCATCACAAGGTTTGAAGCGAGGCGTTTGTGTTCGTTGAGCGCAACGGAACACGGCTGGTTCTCGGTGCTGATCCGTTCTTTGCGGAGGGTTTTAACTGTTACTTCCTGGCGTTCTGTTCCGATGCTGTCCGTAGAACGACTCTTCGTACTGCGAAAGAGCTCGGGGCAAACACGGTTCGTAGCTGGGCGTTTCTGGATTCCGCAGCGCCTCACACCGGGCAGGTGTGCTTTCAGTACCGAACGGGCGACAAGATCCGGCAGCAGGACGGCCCAGATGGTTTAGGCCGGCTCGACCAGCTCATCTCCGCTGCGGAAGAGATGGAGCTGAAACTGATCTTGCCGCTTGTCAATTATTGGGGAGATTTCGGGGGCGTTCCAATGTACCTGGATTGGTTGGGCGTGTCTCGAGAGGATCCGAGTGAGTTCTTCAGGTCTGAACGGGCGCGAGCTGCCTTCAAGAGCTGGATCGACCATCTTCTGAGCCGGAGAAATATCCTTACGGGCCGTCTCTACTGTGAAGAGCCGGCGATCCTGGCCTGGGAACTCGCGAATGAGCCTCGCTGCTTCGGGGAACGCGGGCGCGAAGTGTTGTCCGATTGGTTTGGGCAAATGAGCGAGTTCCTGAAAGATAGGGACTCAAACCACCTGCTGGCTACGGGTGATGAAGGATTCTTCCACCGCAACGCACGATCTCACCTCTATAACGGAACTTATGGCGTCGATTTCGAGGCCGTACTGAGGTTGCCCGGGATCGACTTCGGCACTTTCCACATGTATTTCGAACCCTGGGGCGAGTCGGTCGCCTCCCGGTTCGCCCATACGTGGATTAGCGATCATCTCCGGGCCGGAGTGAAAGCAGGAAAGCCGGTGCTACTGGAGGAGTTCGGAGTCTCCTACGGTGACTGTCCTGGCATTACGCCCGAGGCACGGCGAGGGCTCTACCGGGAGTGGACGCAGTTCATGCAAACGGAAGGGGGAGCGGGAGCTTTGGTTTGGATGCTGGGAAGCAATTCGCCTGAAGTGTGCGGATTCCGCGATCGATATACGGTCCATGGGCCGGACCTGGTTGACACAGCCGAGGCGGAAACATCTTAATCACCATTTCAGAGCCTTCAATTGAGAGTTCTTGCCGTCGTCGACCCACTAGTTGTCGAGAAGAGACCTAAGTCGTCTTCGCAGGATAACTGGCTCACGTTTGCGAGCTGCCGGTGTACAGGAGAGAATTCACAAGCAAATGGTCGAATCCCTGAACAGGGTACGGGTCCTTGTAGCCGAGGATAATGCCATCAATCAAAAGATAGTCCGTATCATGCTCCAGAAGGCTGGGTGTGAAGTTCTCGCAGTGGACGATGGCGATAAGGCTGTAGAGGCTGTCCAGACGAGCCCGATCGACCTTGTGCTGATGGACTTACACATGCCGCAGCTGGATGGGCTTCAGGCAACCAGACGGATCCGGGCTCTGGAAAGCACCGTCAAGGAAGTACCGATTATTGCTCTGACGGCAAGTGCGTTCACCGACGACCGGGATCGTTGTCTGGAGGCCGGCATGAACGACTTCATCACCAAGCCGATAAAGCTCGATTATCTGCTCGAGAAATGCACTTTCTGGGCAAGGCCGCAAACAGACCCGAGCAACTCTGCGCGGACTTGAGACTAGGGTCCGCCACTCTCGTCTTTACCTCACTTCCCACAACACCTGTAAGCCCTAGATAGCGCCGAAGCGGGATTGCTGTGTAATCACCACATTCTTCATGCGTAGAGCGGGTGATGGACATAGTATCGAGTACGAGTGAACAGGAGCGAACGCTTCGGCGCAGGATTAAACCTTCGTGAAAGCTCGCGCCATGATAGACGTCACCGGCTTCTTCAACCAAGTGATCCCAATGCACCGTGTAGACGCGTCTACCGCAAGTATTCCCTTTTCACTTTAGGTGTTGACGGAGTCGGGTGGATCGCACCCCACAACGGCACGGTTGCTCCCGCAAGCAGCGCATCCGCGATAACGAAACAGAGTGGTGATCGCACACCCTCGTACCCGATGCTGAATGTTAGCGCGACCAAGTATGATGGCCTTGCGCGGAAATCTGCCGCGAATTCGAGGATTATGCTGGGGACAAAACGAGTTAGATTTCTAGGCGCTGCACTCATTCTCCTTTTCGTGGCGCTTCCTTCGGAGTCTGCCGATTGGAAACCGGCGCCTTCGACTTTGACGACGCCCTGGACGGCGAAGGTCAGTCCCGTTCGAGTTCTTCCGGACTACCCTCGGCCTCAAATGGTGCGCAAAGACTGGGCGAACTTGAACGGCTTGTGGGAGTATGCCATTCAAGATAAGAACCGCGAGCAACCCGGGGCGTTCACTGGCAGCATCCTGGTTCCATTCCCAATTGAATCAAGCCTCTCGGGCGTGAAGCAATCCGTCACGCCCGAACAGCGGCTCTGGTATCGGCGGCGCTTCCGGGCACCCTCCGTCAAAAACAGGCGCCTGCTCCTCCACTTCGGAGCTGTGGATTGGCGCACGGACGTTTTTGTAAACGGCGCCAGAGTAGGACAACACGAAGGTGGATATGACCCGTTTACGTTCGACATAACGTCGGCGCTGAAGAGCCACGCGCCTGAACAGGAACTGATCGTGTCAGTGTGGGACGGAACGGATCAGGGACTCCAGCCCCGCGGAAAACAAACGCTCGATCCGAAAGGCATTTGGTACACCGCTGTGACGGGTATCTGGCAAACAGTCTGGATCGAGACGGTGCCCGAAACATACGTTACGAGTCTTCAAATGACACCGGATCTGGATGGCAAGCGGCTGCAATTGACCGTCGGTTGTGCCAAGGGCCCAACATCAAACGGATGCTCCGACACTTTTACCGCGAGAGCAATGTTGCGGGGCAAGAAGGTCGGCGGCGTGACGGCGAAAGCGGGAGAGCCCACCTCTCTCCCGCTTGATCGAGTCGAGCCATGGTCTCCGGACGCACCGACCCTGTACGATCTCGAAATCAGATTGGGGTCGGGCGATTCCGTCAAGAGTTACTTCGGCGTGCGCAGGATTGAGGTCGCGAAAGACTCGACAGGATACAACCGCCTATTTCTAAATCATCATCCGGTGTTTCAGATTGGCCCTCTTGACCAAGGTTGGTGGCCGGATGGTCTCTACACCTCTCCCACGGATGAAGCCATTCAATTCGATATCCGAACACTAAAAAATCTTGGTTTCAACATGCTCCGGAAGCATGTAAAAGTCGAGCCCGCAAGATATTACTATTGGTGCGACAAGCTGGGCATGATGATCTGGCAGGACATGCCCAGTGCTTTGAACGGCGACCGCGGCATGGCCGTTCCAAAGGGCGCCCCGAGCGATGCGACGTTTCCCCCGGAAGATGCTGCAAATTTCAGGCGAGAGTTGACGGCCCTTATACAAAATCTGAGAAATACGACCAGCATTGTCGGTTGGGTGCCGTTCAATGAGGGTTGGGGAGAGCATGACACGAACGCAATTCTCAAGCTGGTGAAGGAGATGGATCCGTCCAGGTTAGTCGATGGCCCAAGTGGATGGGAGGATCGCGGATTCGGTGACATGAAGGACATGCACGAGTATCCTGGACCTGGCATGTTTCCCGTTATGCCTGAGCGAGCTTCTGTGCTTGGCGAGTTTGGAGGCCTCGGGGTTCCCATTGAAGGGCATCTGTGGTGGACGGACAAACGGAATTGGGGTTATCGCACCTATTCGTCGCAAGCGGGATTGGAAGCCGCGTATCAGGACCTGATCGACAAGCTCACGCCGCTGATCAAGTCGGGACTTGCGGCGGCGATCTACACCCAGACAACCGACGTGGAAGGCGAAGTGAACGGGCTGATGACCTACGACCGCAAAGTGGTTAAGATACCCGCGGCTAAAGTGGCCGCGAAACACCGGGCTCTCATCGACGCACTTGAGCCAAGTAAAACTCAGTAAACATTACGAGATAACCGCGAAAGACAATGATCAATTTCAAAGCGCTTGAAGTTTGGTTTGTAACTGGAAGTCAACACCTCTACGGTGAAGAGGCCTTAGCGGAAGTTGCTAAGCATTCGGAAGAAATGGCGAAAGGGCTTGCGGCCTCTTCCGAACTCCCGGTCAAGGTTGTATTTAAGCCGGTAATGACAACTCCGGAATCCATGTTGGCCTTGTGCCGCGAGGCTAACAACACAAAGAATTGCATCGGGCTGATTTTGTGGATGCATACCTTTTCGCCCGCGAAGATGTGGATCGCGGCGCTGAAGGCTTTAACGAAGCCTTTCTTGCATCTGCACACGCAATACAATCGCGAGCTGCCATGGTCCTCCATCGATATGGATTTCATGAATCTGAACCAAGCGGCCCACGGGGATCGCGAGTTCGGGTTCATCGGGACCCGGATGCGCTTGAACCGTAAGGTGGTCGTGGGCTTTTGGCAGGATTCCGATGTTCTCAACGAACTGGCGACATGGATGCGGGCTGCGTGCGCCTGGGACGACGCGAAGAACATGAAGGTCGCTCGGTTCGGCGACAACATGCGACAGGTTGCCGTCACCGAGGGCGACAAAGTCGAAGCACAGATCCGCCTCGGCTACTCAGTCAACGGATACGGTATCGGAGATCTGGCGGATCGCGTGAACGAGGTATCGGATGCCGATGTTGACAAACTCGTGGCTGAGTATGAGGCTAGTTACGTTTTAGCCGAGCCGCTGCGGGCGGCGGGCGCTCAACGACAATCACTCCGCGATGCTGCGCGAATCGAACTGGGCTTGCGCCATTTTCTCGACGCCGGCGGGTTCAAGGCGTTCACCGACACCTTCGAAGATCTTCACGGGATTCCACAGTTACCGGGAATTGCGGCGCAGCGGCTCATGGCAGACGGATATGGTTTCGCCGGGGAAGGGGATTGGAAGACCGCCGCCCTGGTGAGGACGATGAAAGTAATGAGTGCCGGGCTCAAGGGTGGCACCTCGTTCATGGAGGATTACACCTACCATCTGAAGGATGGCGGCAAGGTGCTGGGAGCGCACATGCTGGAGATCTGCCCCAGCATTGCTGAGGGAAAACCCAACGTCGAGATTCACCCGCTATCGATCGGTGGGAAAGCCGATCCGGTGCGTCTGGTTTTCGATTCGCAGGCCGGACCGGCGGTGAACGCGTCCATCATCGATATGGGCAACCACTTCCGCATGATCGTGAACACGGTCAACGTGATCCCTCCCGATCAGCCGTTACCGAAGCTTCCCGTTGCGCGCGCGTTGTGGATCCCCGAGCCTGATTTGAAGACCGCGGCAGCTGCTTGGATCCTCGCAGGGGGTGCCCATCATACAGGATTCAGCCTGTCGCTGACGGTGGAACATCTCGAGGATTATGCAGAGATGGCCGGGATTGAGTTCCTCGTGATCGACGGCAGCACCGAGGTGCGCGACTTTAAAAAGGAACTGAAGTGGAACGATCTCTACTATCGGCTGCAGGGACTTGCTTAAACGCCGGCGTGAGCTCCATCTCCTGGCAGTCCCAATACGCGGGACGAAGAAGAACATTATAGATTGCCTAACCTTCGCTTACTGGCGAGATGCACCTGCCATCCACCTGGAATTCAAACGCGTCGGAGTGAGTAGAGCAAGAATGCTGAGAACGCAACCCCACTCGCTATGACATTGGTTCGTGGCGAGAGTATTGGAAGCGCATCGCCATTCAAGGTGTCATCATCAATGCGGGCGGAATCGTTGCGTACTATCCGAGCAAGTTTCCGCTCCAGCATCGCGCAGCGTTCCTGAACGGGCGCGATCTCTATGGCGAGCTTGTCCGGGCGGCACGCCAGGATGGCCTTGCGGATATTGCGCGAATGGACTCCAACCGGACAGGAGAGGATTTCTTTCATGCGCATCCGGAATGGTTTGCGCGAAAGCAACCGGGCGAGACGTACCGTGCCGATGACAAGTACGTTACGTAATGTGAACAGCGACTATCATCAGCAGTATCTACTGGGTTTGCTGACAGAGATCGTTGAGCGTAGCCAGCCGGATGGATTTGCCGATAACAGTTGGGCCGGGCTCGGGCGGGCAAGCATCTGCTACTGCGAAAGTGGGCGTGGTCTGGTCGCAGCGGAAATGCGGATGACTTCGGTCGGGATGCGGCCCGTATGCTGGTCGATGTTCCGCATTTCGGGTTCACCGAAGTTTTGCTTCGCGCTCGGATCCCACACTAACACTCGAGCAGTTGATACCGGTTGGAACCGGTCCAGGTAAGCGTCAAGATGCCGAACGGAATTCCTTGCAAATCCGTTCGAAGGCTTGTATCTGAACGAGGTGGTCGTAATCGATTGAGGAGATTAGACGTCCATCGTCACGGCAAGACGGTGGCTTAGATCCCTTCCGCTACAATCAAAAGCTCGTGCTTGAGTTGTCGACGGCGTACCGGATCAGTCTCGAGGAGAGCCGCCGCCAGTTCCGCGAGTTCCCGATGAGTGAAGTCGTCGATTCTAGCCTCGAACTCTTTCAAGCTGACCAAACCTGCACGGCGACCCCGAATAAGCTCCTGTACACGATCACCAGAACGGTCCATACAAAACTCTGCTTTCGAGTAAGCAGCCCCTCCTTCAGAGTACTTCAGGACGCGACTACGATATCTATCTTAACGCTTCAGAGCAACATGATTCGATCAAAGATACAAACAAAGTTGTCCGGCAGTTCTATTGACCGTTTTCCGGGACCCGGAAGTTTTGTTCGGTAAAGGGGCTGGAGCTAAGTAGCCGGCCCATGGAGCCATTGGTCGCCGGGCATCTCCACGCATCCGTTAAGATTGGATAAAATTTCCGGGCTGGCTTCCCTGTCCTTTGCTGGCATCCAGAGTAGCTGCAGTTCGCCTGGCGGCAAGGAATAGCC
>JBJMGJ010000089.1:0-8766 GCA_045807965.1 Bryobacteraceae bacterium
AGGGCCTTCAGCGGCTGTTTTCAATGCGCCGTTGATTTGTTCACTCGTTGCTTCCTTCTTGAGAACGGCCACGAAATCCACCACCGAGACGTCTGGTGTGGGAACCCGCATCGAGTAGCCGTCGAGCTTGCCCTTTAGTTCAGGAAGTACGAGGCCAATTGCCTTCGCCGCGCCGGTGGACGTGGGGATCATGTTTAGACCTGCTGCTCGAGCACGGCGCAGGTCCTTGTGTGGGAAGTCGAGGACGGGCTGATCATTTGTGTAGCTGTGAATTGTGGTCATCGAGCCCTTCTCGATGCCGAACGTATCGTTCAGAACTTTGACGACCGGAGCCAGACAATTCGTCGTGCAGGACGCATTCGAAAGCACGGTATGCTTTGCGGGGTCATAGACGCCCTCGTTCACACCGAGCACGATCGTGACATCTTCGCCCTTGGCCGGAGCGGAAATGATGACCTTTTTGACAGAGCCGCGCAAGTGCTTCCTGGCGTCTGCCGCGTCCGTAAACCGGCCAGTCGATTCGACAACCACCTGGGCCCCTACGCTGGACCAGTCGATTTCCGCCGGATCTCTGATAGCGAAGATCTTAATGGCTTTATCGCCAACGCGAAGCGTATCGCCGTCCGCACGGACCTCCGCTTTCAATTGACCGAGGATGGAGTCGTACTTTAAAAGGTGAGCGAGTGTTGCCGTATCAGTCAGGTCATTGGCGGCTACGAACTCTATGTCGGGATTGTTAAGTCCGGCACGGACAACATTTCTCCCGATACGGCCGAAGCCGTTAATTCCTACTCTGGTTGCCATAGATACTTCTATTCTACGGACCAGGGGAAGAAGCCCCGGCACGAGTCGCGCAACTCAGTGGTGAACCGGCGCTTAGCGAACTGTCGGCAGGGGAGGCGCTGTGGTGCCTCCGACGTTGGCGTAGGAGTCCTCTACCTTGACAACTTTGCCCTCGTTGAAGCGGACGAAAGTTACCTTTCCGGGGGGATCTCCGTAGATCCAGTCTTCCAGTTCATCGCCTTCACGACTGATCTCGCGGCTCTTGTTACGCGGTTTTCCCAACGCGAGCAGAACTTGGTCTTTATCCATGCCCGCGGTTGCCCGCTGCTCCTTGATAGCTTTCTTGATCGGCTCCGGGAGCTTGTCCATGTACTGCTCGGATGCGGAATGCTTGGAGAAGTCGAAGATTGGGCCGAGCATTTCCCGGATTTCCGCTGCTTTTAAAGAAGGGACTCCTTTCGGAAACAGAAGGGCGATATGAGACCCGTGGGCGGTCTGCCCATTTTGTGTGGGGTAGGGGTTCGCGCTCGACATCGTTCCGCCCATCCCGACTTGTACGTGATCGTACCAGTGGCCGGACCGCGTCCCGCCATTGATCTCGAGCACGATCCTGTTCGGATCAATCTCAACCCGGGTGATCTGCACCTCGTCCCCAAGTCTTGCCGCCGGGCCATTCTCCTGCATGGACTTGTCCCAAGCCTTCTGATCGATCCCGCCGGGACTAAGGAACGGCAGCGGCTTCTTTGCCCGCGGCAAGGGAACCCGCATAGTGGCGTATTCCGCGCTGATGCCGCGTTCAATTTCCAACCGGTCGTCGAAGCTGAGCTTATCAGCCTTCGCCGAGAACGGTTGCAGGCAGAGTAATCCCACCGCCAGCGCCGGAATCAGAAGGGATCGTTCAAGCTGGGCGCGACCCGCGCCTCCTGCTGAACTACGGGCGCCTTCATCAGAGCAAAGAACAGACTGATGGCGAAGATGGTGCTTAATAAGCCGCCCTCTGGACCGTATTCTCCGCCGCTCCAGATAGGCATCAAATCCCATCGGTACGTATACCTCGTCACCTCAATTGTATGCCCGCTGAGGTTGACGCCGAATAGTGGGAGTACCGCATTCCAACCAAAATGTAGTCCTATCGGCAGCCACAGGTCATGCGTTCGTAGGAATGCGTATCCGAGAAGGATCCCCCAGATGATGGTGTTGAGGATTCCCAGGCGGGAAGCGTTCGGGTTCATTCCATGAGCGAACCCGAATAGAACGCTGACGGGCAGAATGGTCGCAAAAGGCCCCATCTTCTCGATGAGCAACTGGAACGCGTAGCCCCGGAAAATCAGTTCTTCGCCCATAGCCGCAAACAACAAGGCCGCCAGGTAAAAGATGAGCGAAGGGATATTTGTTTGGGCGTCCGATCGGGCTACCAAGTGGCCGGTGCCTGCGAGCAGCGGAGCCCACAGCATCAGGGCCGCCGCTCCACCTCCCAGCAGGACGCCGAGGCCCAGATTCCTGCCGGACGCGGAATTCACTTGTAAGCCGATGTCGGCGAGCGGTCGCCGGTCGAAAATTCGCATCGTGGACAGGTTGGCAAGAATGCCAGCCAGATACAGGCCCACGGACGCTGCGACAAGCGCGCCAAAAACGGCCAGGAGCGGCATCGTAACAACAAAACGGCTAACGACTACGAGCGCAACAAAAAAAGCCACCCGGATCACGACGCTAAAGCGCGTTTGCTGGATCTCCGGTTGCGGAAGAGGGGGAGAGGTGTGGGTCATTAAAACAGCGGTGAGCTCGTTTTCGGGTCTCAACCCTACACTTACACCGTACTGCAATGGCGGACCAGACCATTCCGGCGCTGTTACGCCCTTATGTGAATATGGGCGACGTCCGATGAGTCTGTATGCAAGAAAGACGAAATGATCATCGGATGTTATGTGCGGAACTTGTGGAGGTCCTGTGGGAGCAGGAAGGGCGGCATTACCGCCGCATCGCTAACCTGGAAGATATCTCGCTTTCAGGTATTTGCCTCCACGTCGAAAAGCCCATCGCCGCGGGAACGCGCATTGTCGTCCGTTACGGAGACGGCCGCCTGTTCGGCACGATCCGCTATTGCGTTTTCCGCGAGATTGGTTATTTCCTCGGCATCCAGCTGGAAGAGAACTGTCGCTGGTCCAGCCTGCACTTTCAGCCGCAACACCTTGTCGACCCGCGCGAACTCGTGGAACAGAGCATCGCACGGCGGTCCTGACGCCCTTACCCCGTCCACTCCGGCGTTTGGCACCCATTAGGATCAGGCCCATCGCGCGAGCGGCTTGCGATCAACTCAGGCGTACGATGAGGGTGGGCCTGTGGAATCGAATCGAAAAGAGCACCTGCAGCTCAAACCGAATGAGACGACAGTCGAAGAGTTTCGAGCGGCCGGATATAAACACATCGACTGGATCGCCAATTACCTAAGCGATCCAAGGAAATACCCGGTTTATCCCAATATAAGACCCGGGGATTTAACAGCAAAGCTCCCTACATCGGCTCCTGAAAGCGGCGATTCTCTCGACGCCATCTTTAGCGACTTCGAATCTTTAATTTTGCCCGCGCTCACGTTGTGGAACCATCCGCGGTTCTTCGGCTATTTTTCGATTTCCTCAACCCCGGCGGGTATTCTCGCGGAATTGCTTGCTGCGACCGTGAATGTCAACGCGATGCTCTGGAAATCCTCGCCCGCCGCAACAGAGCTGGAGCAGGTAACCCTACGTTGGCTGCGCGACTGGGTCGGACTGAGCGATCAGTTCTTCGGAATCATCTATGACACCGCTTCCGTCGGGGTGATGCAGGCATTAGGTGCTGCCCGCGAGCATGTGGATCCCAGTTGTCGAACCGAGGGCATGAAACCGGGCTTGACCGTCTACATCTCGGAGCACACGCACTCTTCCTCCGAGAAGGCCGCGATCACACTGGGTTTCGGACAAAATAACGTCCGCAGAATTGCCGTGGATGAACAATTCCGCATGCGGCCCGAGAAGCTCATTGAGGCGATTGAGTCCGACATAACGGCCGGCAAACGACCCTGCTTCGTCGTTGCGTCTGTGGGCTCCACGTCTACTACGGCAATTGAACCGGTAGCCGAGATTGCCGCGATTGCGGAGAAGTACCATATCTGGCTCCATGTCGATGCCGCGTATGGCGGGCCGGCGGCCGTCGTTCCCGAGATGCGACACGTTCTGAACGGTGCCGAACGCGCGCATTCCATCGTCCTGAACCCGCATAAGTGGCTTTATGTTCCGATCGATTGCAGCGTTTTATACACTCGATTTCCAGAGGTTCTGAAGCGCGCCTCGTCTTTATCGGCAGAATACCTTCGAACGGCGGAAGATGACCAAGCCGTGAACTTCATGGATTACGGCGTTCAACTCGGCCGGCGATTTCGAGCCTTAAAGCTCTGGTACGTGTTTCGCTACTACGGTCGCGAAGGAATTGTGGCAATGCTGCGGGAATCTTTGCGACTGGCTCAGCTCTTAAAGGAACTCGTGGAAGCCTCGCCGGACTTCGAACTTGCGGCTCCCGTCCCTTTATCTCTGGTCTGCTTTCGGTTCCGAGGCACGAATGAACTGAATGAAAGATTGCTCGCTGCTGTGAATAACACCGGCTCCGTATTTCTCTCGCACACGATCTTGAATGCCCGCTTCGTGTTGCGGTTCGCGATCGGCAATTTCATGACAACAGAGCAAGACGTTCGCCAATCGTGGGAACTCATTACCGATCTGGCGCAAGGCTTAGCTGAACGAGAAGCCTCTCTGACCGGAAAGGCCCGGTAACCCGGGGGAATGCCAGCGCAGCTCGAAACCAGTCTCTGCGGCATCAGGCTCAAAAACCCGGTGCTTGCCGCATCGGGAACCTTCGGCTACGGTCTCGAGTTCGCCAGCCTCCTCAACCTGAACGCGTTGGGCGGCATTATTACCAAGGGCCTCTCCGCCGCACCCATCGCGGGTAATCCAGCGCCGCGCCTGTGGCACACGGAAACGGGGATGATCAATTCGGTCGGGCTTCAAAACGTGGGCGTTGAGGTTTTTGTTCGAGACAAGCTCCCGAAGCTGCGAGGCTATTCGGTCCCGATTTTCACCAACGTATTTGGGTATCGTGTGGAGGACTACCTGGCTGTCCTCGCCCGACTCGAGGACGCGGAGGGCATCGCTGCGTATGAGCTGAACATCTCTTGCCCAAACACGAAAGAGGGCGGTATCTTCTTTTCGAGCAGTCCCGCGGCGACTTACGACCTTGTGGCTCGGGCTCGCAAGGCTGCGAAACGACCGCTTCTGGTGAAGTTGTCTCCAAACGTTGCCAGTATCCAGCCCTTCGTGACTGCGGTTGAAGAGGCGGGGGCCGATTGCATTTCCCTCGTGAATACGTTCATCTCGCTAGCTCTCGACAATCAGACGCGCTCGGCCCGAATCGGAGCCGGATTCGGGGGACTGTCAGGGCCCGGGATCCGACCGGTGGCTGTTCGACTGGTCTACGAGGCGGCGCAGATAGCCAAGATTCCGATTGTGGGGCTTGGCGGCATTTGCAATGGTAGAGATGCGGCGGAGTTTCTGATCGCCGGTGCCTCTGCTGTACAGGTGGGAACGGCTACCTTCATCGACCCTCGAGCGCCACTCCTCGTAGCTGAACAGTTGCGAAACGAAATCGCGAGGCTCGGCGCGCCTGATCCCGGAAGTCTCGTTGGCAGCGTACGGCCGCTCCGGCCGGCGGCATCCAAGACCGAGTGCAAAATAGAACGATGAGAGAAGTCATAACAGCCAGTAAAGCGCCGAAGGCTGTCGGTCCTTACTCGACGGCGGTTCGTCAGAACGGGTTTGTCTTTCTCAGTGGTCAGATCCCTTTAGATCCCGAAAGCGGGCAGTTGCTCACCGGCTCCATCGAAGAACAAACCACGCGTGTTCTCGATAACATCGGCCTGGTTCTGGACGGAGCTGGATTGACGATGGCGGATGTGATCAAAACCACCGTATTCCTGAAGAACATGGAAGATTTCCCTCGTATGAACGAGGTTTACGCGAAGTATTTCCCGAAAGATCCGCCCGCGCGCTCTACCGTTGAAGTGGCGCGATTGCCCCGCGACGTTCAAGTCGAAATCGAAGTCATCGCGGTGGATTCGCGCGCAACCCGGATGTGAGGAGCCTAGTCCTTCTTATCCGGATCCGCCGGCTTTAGCGGAGGATGAGCGCTGTACTGGCTTTGAGGCGGATTTAGCTTGATATCGAACTTCTTCTCATCTGAATCCACTTCGAACTTGTCACCAAACGTTTGGTATTGCTTCGTGATTACCTGCAGTTGGACGGTGCCATAGGGAATCGGCGGGAAACTCGCAATTCCTTGCTGGTTGGTATGCACCTCCCAATGGGTCGCCTTGCGTTTTCCCATTTTCGTGATCTGATGAGAGCCGAGGAAATCGAGAATGACCGATGCGTTCTCGACCGGCTTGTCGTACTGGTTCTTTATTTCGACCTTGATTGTGCTTTTTTGAGCGTCCGCAACGAGAAGCGTGGCGGCTGCCACACTCAGAGTCAGAAGCCGTGAAATTGGCTGCATAGGTTTCAAGAGGTTCGTTACCCGTGATTCTAGCTTTAATTCAGGGGCGAGTCGGGTAGCGTCCGCCTGTGCCATCTAAAAAACCGCCGAGTGTTTCCGGCTTACACCTGTAGAGCTTTCAGATATTCTCTGAACGGCGCGCCGAGATCCGGCCGCGCGAGGGCGAACTCAACGGTCGCTTTCAGGAATCCTAGTTTGTCACCGGCATCGAACCGCTTCCCGTCGAACTTGAGCCCGAAAACGGGGCGGTTTCGCAGCATATCCTTCAACGCGTCGGTGAGTTGCAATTCCCCGCCACTGCCCGGCTTGATGGACTCGATGCACCCGAAAATGTCCGGCGTGAGAAGGTATCGACCGATAACAGCCAGATTCGAAGGCGCTTCTTCTTTTTTCGGTTTCTCTACCATGTCGCGAATCCGGTACAGCTTGTTCCCGAATTTCCCGTCAGAGACAAGTTCGGCATCAACCACGCCATAAGCGGAGATTTGATCGGGCGGCACTTCCATCAGCGCAATAACGGGCGCATCGTACTGCTCATAGACGTCCAGCAACTGGCGGATGCAAGGCACCTGAGCTTCGATGATGTCGTCTGATAGAACGACGGCGAAAGGCTCGTTGCCAACCAACTCTTTGGAGCGGAGGACGGCATGCCCCAACCCCAGCGCCTCCTTCTGGCGGACATACGAGACGTCAATCATGTCCGAGATGCCCCTTACTTGCGCAAGCATGTCCATTTTCTTCTTGGACTCAAGGAGGTATTCGAGTTCGAAGCTGACGTCGAAATGATCTTCAATCGAAGACTTGCCGCGTCCCGTCACGATGACAATGTGCTGGAGGCCCGATTGAACCGCTTCTTCGACTCCGTATTGAATCAGGGGCTTGTCAACGAGGGGTAACATCTCTTTCGGAGACGCCTTTGTCGCTGGAAGAAATCTGGTCCCTAAACCCGCTGCCGGGAATACTGCCTTACGCACCTTTGCGCTCATCTCCCGTCATTGTACGCGCTTAGCGCCGTATTTCGGCCACTCGCCCGATCCAGATTGTCCCGATTCCAAGCTCTGTGCTAATTCTAAGATTTACGGAGTTGCTGAAAGATCGGATCTAAGATGGCATACGTTATAGCGGAACCCTGCATCGGAACGAAAGACACGGCTTGTGTCGACGCTTGCCCGGTCGACTGCATTCATCCCAAGAAAGATGAAGAGAAATACGAAGGCGTTGAAATGCTGTACATCGACCCGGTCGAATGCATTGATTGCGGCGCCTGCGTTCCTGTTTGCCCGGTGTCGGCCATCTTCGCGGCTGATGATCTGCCGGAGAAGTGGGCTGACTTTACCCCCAAGAACGCAGAGTTTTTCGGCCGCTGAGTTCTAAGTAGTTTTTCCTGGTCGATATGTTGCAAACGACGTATCGGTTTCCCAAACCCGCACGTAAGAGATCTCCGCAGACGTAAGGCTCTTCTGTATTTCCTGACAGAAGAACTTTGCAATGTTCTCCGCCGACGGATTGAGCTCCACGAACGGCACAAGATCGTTGATGAACTGGTGATCGAGATACTCGCTCGTTGCCCGGAGTTGCTTCTTCAACTCCGCGAAATCATATAAGAGGCCGTTGTCATCAAGTTCGGGGCCTTCTACTGCGATTTGTACGCGGTAGTTATGCCCGTGCACGTTCTCGCACTTGCCGTGATAATTCCGCAGCGCATGTCCAGCCGCAAATGTGTGTTCCACGCAGATCTCAAACATGGAAGAACTCTTGCACTTCTCTCAGTTTCGAAGTGAAGCGGTAAGCGGGCAAGCTTTCGAAAAACACCCTTCCGTAACGCTGTTTCACGATCCTATTATCCAGCAGCGCGAGCACTCCGCGATCGGACGCGCTGCGTATCAAGCGGCCGAAGCCTTGTTTCAGGGTTAGAGCCGCTTGCGGCACCTGGTATTCGTAGAAGGCATTGCCGCCGGCTTTTCTGATGTCCTCGGAGCGCGCTGCAACGACCGGATCCGAAGGAACGGCAAAGGGCAGCCTGTCAATGATGACGCAGCTGAGTTGCTCTCCCTGAACGTCGATGCCCTGCCAAAAGCTGGACGTGCCAAATAAAACGGCACCAGGAGTCGATCGGTACGTTTCAATCAGAGTGTTTCGGGGAGCATCGCCTTGGAGCAGGACTGGATAATCCAATGAGTCCTTCAGCAGTTCGTAGATCTGCCGCATCTGGGCGTAGCTGGTGAAAAGAACAAAGGTGCGTCCCCGAGATGCGTTGATCAGTTGCTCGATTTCCTTAGCGGCCAGCGTGGCGAACTCAGCGCTTCGCGGATCGGGCATTTGGGGCGGCACATACAGCAGAACCTGCTTTGCATAGTCGTATTGGCTCTCCACAATCAGGGTTTTGGCCGAAGGTAGCCCGAGGCG
>JBJMGJ010000090.1:0-3402 GCA_045807965.1 Bryobacteraceae bacterium
CCGCCGACCGTGCCGCCGAACTGATTTTGGATGAACTTCGGTTTGTTTGAGTTACCAGGCAGGAAGAACGCCCGCGCCGTGAGGTTGTTATTGGTGTGGTATTCAAACAGGGTTCCGTGTACTTGGTTTGTGCCGCTCTTGATATTGACGCTGATCGCCCCGGAACCGGATATTCCCTGTTCCGCGTCCATACTGTTCGTCACCATGTTGACGGTCTCGATAGCTTCCAAGGCCGGGGCGAACGCGGCGCCACCTCGCATCCACACGCTTCGATTACTGGCGCCATCTACTGTCAGGCTCACGGCGTTTCGCGAAGCACCATTCACCGCGAAGGACAGAATACGGGAAGGGTTCGTCGGAATCGGCCCGTAATTCGCAGGGGGCGCAACTCCGGGCACCGTAACGAATAGTTGCTCATAGTTACGGCCGGGAGGCAGGGGCAAGTTCGCCAAGGCCTGGCTCGTAATTTCGGTGCGCACTTCGGCCCGGTCCGTCTGCAGCAGAGCCGTCTGGCCGGTCACTTCCACTTGCTGCGACGCAGCGCCGACCTGGAGTGGCGCGTCGACGCGGACCGTATTGTTGATTGTGACTGGAATATTGCGCTGGGTTAGCGTCTGGAATCCCTCCCGGGACACGACCACCTCGTAGGTGCCAGCCGGGAGACTGGGAAATGAGTAAGTCCCATCAGCGTTGGTCTGCGTTTCAAGAACCTGATTTGTCGCAGTATTCGTAATTGTGACCTTGGCGCCCGGGACAACGGCGCTTGTGGGATCCGTTACGTTGCCCACGATGGCGCCGTAGAGTGTCTGACCGTAAACGTTCGTAACGGGCAGAAGTAGCGAGATAGCAATCAAGACGGAAGCTAACAGATAAAAGTACGGTCTGATCTTCACGGATCTCCTCCAACTGAAATTTGGGAAGCTCTACCAACCCCGAGTTACTATAGCGTTAACTTGAACGATAAGCTTATCCCTTTTGAATACTTGAGTCAAATTAAGCTTTGGTCTCACGCACCGGCCCCAAATCACTCGTTACGGCCTCGGGGTTTAGACCCCGACAGGGTTCACTTTGAAAACGTACGCAAATCCGCCCGGACGCTTTTCCGGCAGATTGACTGTCAACCCTTCCGCATTACGTGACCAAACGAGGTTGGACTCAGACCCTATCAACCCGATCCTGCTGACCTCTCCGCGGTAGTGAGGCGAATCCGCGGCGAGCGATTTGATGGTCAGTTTCCTGTCCTCGGGCCAGGCGAGCGCGATGGCGTACAGAGTGTCGCCCTTTGTCGTAAAACGGATGTCACCGGGAACAAATTGCGGGCCAGGGCCGCCATATAGTGAGCCACTGGGCTTCGTTGGGCCCTCACCAGCAATTTTCCAAGGCCGAGTAGAGTAGATACCCTCGCCATTGAGGGTCATCCACGCGCCGAATTCATTAAGGAACTTCGTCTCGTCCTCATCCGGTTTGCCGTGTCCGGGAAGGGGGATGTTGAGCAGCAAGTTGCCATTCTTACTGACCACGTCAACAAGAAGGTGGACCATCGACTGAGGCGTCCGATATTTGTGGTTTTCAAAAATCGAGCGGCTGTAGTGCCAGTTTCCGATGCAAGCGTCTGTTTGCCATGGATTCGGCTCCATTGCGGCAGCCTGGCTCATTTCGAAGTCGCGGACTAGGGTATTTAAAACTGCGGCGGGAACGCGTTTGATATTGAATACTGCATCCAACTTGCCGGCATTCCGGCGAACATTTGAGTTGTAATAATACGCCATGATGTGCGGCGTGAGCTCAGGCATCCCGAGCCAGACATTCAGTTGCCGGCCGGACGGCGCGCCGCGGTCGAAATCCCAATCGCAATTATCGTCAAAATACAGCAGGTCGGGATGGTATTTATCGATGAGATCCTGGGTCCGTAGCAGGAAATTCTCGACGAACTCGGGGCAAGGCGCGTCTTTGTCATGCGGAATTCCATTGAACTGCTGCGGATCCATACCTTGCCACCACTTGCCCTTACCGTCTGCTTTCACCAGGTTGCCGTCGTAGGGCACTCCTTTCAAGGGCCCAACGTCGTCGCTCCCGTACCGGACGGGCATAAACTCCCGCCAAACGCGTCCCGGTGTGCCGTGATAAGTGATCCCGAACTTCAGGCCGTGCGCCCGAGCGATTTTTCCCCATGTGCCGACTATGTCTTTTTTCGGTCCGACGTTTACACAATTCCAGGGCTGATACTTCGAATCCCAACAATCGAAGTTTCCATGATGATTACCGAGTGCAACGAAGTACTTTGCGCCAGTCTTGGCATATAGTCGGATCAGTTCTTCGGGATTCCAGTTCTCCGCACGCCAGATATGACAGATGTCTTTGTAGCCAAATCGTGACGGATGCCCGTACGTCTTGACGTGATAGTCGTACTGGGCACTCCCCTGTATGTACATGCCTCGCGCATACCAATCGCCCTGCTCCGGCACGCACTGTGGGCTCCAATGGGCCCAAATTCCGAACTTTGCGTCGCGAAACCAGTCAGGGTATCGGTAGGCTTTCAGCGATTCCCAATACGGCCGAAACGGACCGGTGATCATGCCACCCGAGAAACTGCTATCCGAGTAACTCCTCTGCTGAGCTGATGCGCCGTTCGCGGCGGTAAGCAGGCCGAGCCCGCCGGCTACGAACTTCCGTCGGTCGAAGTTGCCGATTCCACCATTCATTTTCAGAAGCTCCAGTGCGCGAAACTTGTCGGCTCCTCCAGCCAAAAGGGCGGACGATAAGCCTGAGGTTCAACCATACCCCGCGACGTTCGATCCTATCATGCTGAATCGTTACAGTAACCGATAAGCTCGGGTGATAACTTTCCCGGCTGCTGCCATAATCGTCCTGTGGCGACACGTCTGAAGGACATTGCGCGAGATGTCGGGGTCTCGGTCGTGACCGTCTCGAAGGTGCTGCGGAATCACACCGATATCAGCATAGAAACGCGTGACCGCGTCCTGAAGCGAATCGAGGAACTGAACTATCAGCCGAACCTTGCGGCTCGGGCGCTGGTGACTGGGCGTAGCCAGTTGGCGGGTTTGGTGGTGCCGGACTTGGTTCACCCCTTTTTTGCGGAACTGGCGAAAGGAATATCATCCGTACTCAGAACCAGAGGTTACGGTTTGGTTATTGCGTCTTCGGAAGAGGATCCTGATCTGGAAAGGCAGGAGATCGGGCAGATGCTGGCCAGACGCCTGGATGTACTTCTGATTGCCTCCACACAGTGGACTGTGGAAACGTTCCGGAAGATCGAAGAGCAGCACCGACCGTACCTTTTAGTTGACCGAAAGTTCAGCGGGATGGCGGCGAACTTTGTCGGGAGCGATGACTTCGAAGTGGGCCGAATGGCCACCGAGCATCTGATTCAAAACGGTTGTA
>JBJMGJ010000091.1:0-13661 GCA_045807965.1 Bryobacteraceae bacterium
GTATAAGCCATCGCGGCGGCGCCCATAGGCATGCCAGGATGGCCGGAATTCGCCTGCTGTACGGCATCAGCCGAAAGGAAACGAATGGTGTTGATGCAAAGATCTTCTAGAGTTTGCGTTTCTGTGGTAGGCAAGGTAAATTTCTCCTCATTGGACAACGACTGGCAATCTTATTACGGTCGACCTGGGCTGAAAACACCCAACCTCCGACTTTACACCGCGACCTCCACGTTATCCTGAGGCTTCCGATGGTTTTGCGAGCGGCCGTTCTCTCCCTGCTCCCTCTGATCTGCTTCCCGGCGTCGAAGAAGAATCAAAAGGCGGAGGAATCACGCCCTAATCCCGCGGCCGCCACGCCGCAATCCGCCACTCTGGCAAGTTGTCCCGCAGGCAGTCCTCTGGGGGCGATGGAACTTCAGGTGGCGTCGGGTAAGAACCGACCTCTACCTTTCCTGAACTTTGTGCATCTCACGGAGGGCGACGTTGTTCGGTATTCGCCGCTCGATCGGGGCCGCGACAAACGAGGTGGGGAGGTCTCGTTGGTCTTGGTTCCCACCAAAATCTCCGGTACAGACGAGCTAATCATCACCGATGCGCGAGACGCATCGAAGCCGCAGGAATGGACGATTCCACAAACGATTGCGCTCGCCGTGTTTGTCTACGGCCCCCAGGGTCTGAGCAAAAAGAAGGTGAAAAGCTTCCTGTCGCAGGACGATTCTCTCGTCGCTCAGCTGGCGGAGTATGCCGACAAGACGGCACAAACGGAAGCGTTGATCTCGGCGCTGTCGAACGCCTCCAGTTCCTCCGCGAGTGTCAACGCCGCGCTAAGCGGATTCGCCTCGCAGTATGGAGTATCCGTTCAGTTGGACAAGAATGCGCCCCCGGCTGCACAGGCCCAGGCACTTTTCTCGGCGATGAATCCGCAACTTTCGAACTACAATCCGGTCCCCGGCTCATCGGCCGCCATTGCGGGGCAGACGGCAAGCCTGGCCACCGCCGCCGCTTCGTTGTTTTTCGGCAGTCCGGTAGGGCTACTAGCCGGAGGCACCTCCATGCTATTAGGCCTGCGATCCATGGCGTTCCCGGACACGCAGTTCCGATCCTCATTCCCGCAACAGATGGGAGGTACAGCTCTCAATCTATGTGCGGACCGGGGCACAACGCCTCCACACACCCGGATCGCCTTCATTTGGGCAAGCCGTATCCCGAACGCAGGCAAACCGAAGATCGAAGTAAGAGGCGCAAACTTTATCCCTGCGGGCCAGAAGTCGCCAGTGACCGTTGCGATGGCGGATCGCGATTGGCGGTTTCTGCAGCGCGCCCGCGACTGGTATCTGGCAGGACCAGGCGAGGAACGCGGGAACGTAAGCGTCCTGAAGCTTGAAAACCAAAAAGCTCTCGAGATCGACCTCACGAAGGCGCACCTGGGTCCGGGCGAATACCATTTGGGCGCGTACTGGGATTGGGCTCAGTTCGACGCAGAAGGCGCTATTCATGTGGTCCCGTTGAGCGATCTCTCCGCCGCCCGTCTCCAGCCCGAATCGCAGGACCGGCTGGTAGCGAAATCCGGGAAGATTCCGGTAACGCTTTCCGGCAGCGACTTTGAATTCGCCACCAAAGTTCAGATCAAGAAATCGGGTGACGAGTTCGCGCTGCCTCAGGATGTGAGATTTATTCTCCCCAAGGGGCTGCGGGAGGGTCCGCAAAACCATATGGATGTTCAGATCGACGCGGCTAACCTGGACGCCGGAGCTTACCAGCTGCTCCTTCAGCAACAGGGCGGCACAGTCGGTTCCATACCCATCACAATCCTGCCGAACCCGCCGAAGCTGACTAATCTTCCGATCATTGCGAATCAAGGCGCCGGTACACAGCATTACGTGTTGAAAGGCGAGAGGCTGGGCGAGATTTTGAGAGTGGAGGCGCAAACCGCTACGGTTGATCTGGGTGCCACCAGTGCGGCTGAAACGGAACGAAACGTCACGGTGCAACTCGCGGAGAACGCCAGCTCCGAAAAACCGCAAGCTATCAAGGTTTACCTGAAAAATCGAATTGCGCCTTTAACGTTTGCTGACGGAATCGCCATCAGCGGACCGCTTCCCGTAATAATCAGCTCAAAACTGGCCGCTCCTACGTCGCAGGGCGTGGCACTTCGTCCTTCAGAGTTTCCGGTCGGTGCGACGCTCTCCGGGATGCTCGACGTGAAGAACATTGCTCGGACCAGCAGCTTGAAGCTGGATTGCGCAGCCGGCAACTGGGAAAGTGCCAGCCTCACAATCGGTCGCGAAACTCCGACCTGGAGCCTGCAGCAGATCTCCCCAGACCAGCTTTTCTTGTCCTACGACACCGAAACCATCCCCGCGCCGTGCGAATTGGAGGGGCAAATCGAGAACGGAAAAGACGGACGTTCGACGCCGTTTGCACTTGTCAAGCTGGTCAGACTTCCCAGGATCGAGAGCATTACATTCGCCTCTGAAACGCAGCCCGCAGCTCAAGCCGGTTTGACAGGTTTTTATCTCGAAGGCCGGAACCTGGAGATGATTGCCCGAGTCGGCTGGGATTCGGCCGCCCCCGCTGACATCAACTCTCTGCCTACTCCTATCGTGGGAGAAGGTCAGAGACAGAGGCTCTCCGTGCCGCTGCCGCAACCCTCCGACCCTTCCTCGACCTTGACGGTCTGGCTTCGAGGCGATACGGAAGGCAGGACGACGTCGGTCAAATACGAAAGCCCGGTCGCGGTTCCCCATTAGGAGGGCCGCTGGCGTGCTTTATAGTAGGGACAATTGAACAACTTGCCGAATCTGCTGACGCTGTTTCGCATCTTCCTGGTACCGCTTCTGGTAGCAGCGCTGGTGCAGCAGAACTTCAGCCTCCGCTGGAACGGAACGCTCCTGCTCGAAAACGATTTCTTTGCGCTGCTCGTGTTCCTGGCCGCTGCCGCGACGGATCTGTTAGACGGATATCTCGCCCGGCGCTGGAAGCAAGTCACTACTGTCGGTACGCTGCTCGATCCGGTCGCAGATAAGCTTTTGATCTCGGCCGCATTGATTTCCCTGGTTCAGATTCGGCTTCTCCCGGGCTGGATGGTGATTCTGATCATCAGCCGCGAATTCGCAGTGTCCGGGCTTCGCAGTATCGCAGCGGCGGAGGGCTACACCGTGAAAGCCGGCGAGTTGGGAAAATCCAAAATGATGCTGCAGGTTGTAGGCGTAGCCCTGATTTTGCTCTCCATTCGTTGGCCCCGTCTTCACGGGATCGGTATCGCGACGATGTGGGCGGTTGTCGTGTTCGGCCTCGTGTCAGCCGTGGACTATTTCCGCAAATTTTGGCGCAAAGTTGACCTCAGCATCAAGTCAAGACGAAGAAATGAGCTGCTAGCGCTGGAACGTCAGAAAAGACGTCTACGAAAAGCGGCGGCGTCCCAACAATTTAGCGCTGGAAAAGCCGAAGGGGCGTCAACAATTCGAAGGTCCGGATAAATGACGTTACGCCGAAGTTGGACGGTGGTTGGAGAATCTTGTAGTTGTTCTTCGTGAAGACCACGTCACGAACCTGCCCGCGGGGGCCGACTACGCCGATCGGTTTGCCGTTGAAAACGAAGCTGATACCGCCTGCGTTGCCTGTCCGGATCCTTCCGCGCTCGTGCCCTTCAAAGCTCTTTTTCTGTTCGGGCTCAAGCATTCCGCTGAACTCCTGCCTGCCATCCGCCGTCACCGACAGCCATGTTGGCTCAAGCGCGGACAAATCCACACGATAGCCGCTGGCAAGCTCGGCGCGGCCTACCCTCGCCGGCGTAGGGTCTGGCCCTTTCGCCTCGGTCTTCCCCAGAATGTGGTTGATATCTCCGCGCTGGTTTTCCCAGAAGGCGTAGAACCCGGAACAGCACACCAGCGCCAAAGCCAAACTAGCTAAAGAGAACACCCATTTATAACTGCGCGGACGGGAAGAACTGCGAATGACCGCACCGCGTGTGAGGCGTACGTCCTGTCCTGGAATCAGGGGCTCGGGTATCTGGGCTAAAACATCATCAATCAAGGGAGCAATCACGCTGCTTTGGATGGCGAGAACCTTTGCAAACTGATGGACGAAGCTCTTGTAGAAGAAGGCGGAAGGCATTGCCGACAGATCGTCTTCTTCAATCGCCTGGAGGCTGCGGAGAGAGATCCGCGTGTGCGCGCTAATCTCCTCCAGGCTCAGGCCAGCCTGAAGACGCGCCGCTCTGATAATTTTTCCGACTGACTGCATAAAGGTAAGCCGCAGCTTCGGTTGCAACGCTATATTACTACAGCTTTTTCGGAGTAGTACACTTTTCCTTGCGCAAAGTTTACAGTGCTTGCATCTCACCTTGGTTAGGCTGTTTTTGCCTGGCCGTCTGCACCGCCCCATTGGCTCGGTCGTCTGACTTTCGCGGATCGAGTGCGCTGGCGGATACGAAACTAGCCGTCGCCTTTGGACAACGCCCCTCCGGCTCTGCCAATCTGGATAAGCTTCGCGATTGGATAACCTCCCGACTCAAGGCCAGCGGGGGCGAACTCTCGACCGACTCCTTTCAAGGGCAGATGCCCTCCGGCCCGGTTCCGATGTCAAACCTTTTGCTGAAGTTCCCCGGCACCTCCGGTAGAGCAATCGTTGTCTCGGGGCACTACGACACGAAAAACATCCCGATGGTCAATTTTGTCGGCGCTAACGACGGTGGGTCCTCAACGGGATTTCTCCTCGAATTCGCCCGGGTGGCTGCCACGATGAAACACCGGGATGACATTTACATCGTCTTCTTCGATGGGGAAGAGGCGCTCGGAAACTGGACCGAGACGGACAGCCGATATGGCAGCCGTCATCTTGCGGCCAAGTGGCTCGCCGACGGAACGCTTCCCCGTATCCGAGCCTTGATCAACATCGACATGATCGGGGATAGAGACTTAGATCTCTCGAACGACGAAAACTCGTCAGGAACACTGGGGGCAAAGCTGAAGAGTATTGCGGACAAGCTCGGTTATGGCAAGTTCGTACGCAGCGATGAGGGCGCAATTGACGACGATCACAAACCGTTTGCAGATTTGGGAGTCAACGTTCTCGACATCATCGACCTCGACTACGGGCCGAGCGGCGGTTATTGGCACACGGCTCAGGACACGATGGACAAGCTGAGCACCCGAAGCTTCCAGATTGTGGGAGATCTTACACTGGCGCTCGTACAGGATCTCGATTCGAGCAACTAACTAATTTGAGGATCTGCCTTTAACTGCGGCTGTTTGTGCGCCAGCTAGCTCCGCATCAATGATCGGCTTGAGGGAGGCGAGCGTCACGGGTCCGTTATAACGTTGGCCGCTGATGAAGAGTGTGGGCGTTCCCTCGACGTGTGCCCGGTCACCGTCCTGAACATCGCGCACGACGGCTTCACGTACTTCGGTCGAGTCTATGTCCGACTCGAACCGATCCATATTCAGACCAAGCTCCTTTGCCAGAGCCATGATGGACTTGCGCGAAAGATCATTTCGGTGCGCAAACATCGCGTCGTGCAAAGGCCAGAATTTGCCTTGTTTGTGCGCCGCGATAGCGGCCGCGGCCGCCAGGTCTGCTTGCGGGTGGGTTTCAAGGGGAAATTGCTTGAAGATCAACCGGACCTGTGTGGGATAGGCCTTCAGCAGAGCATTGATCTCGCCGATGGCGACCGCACAGTAAGGACACTGGAAGTCCGAGAATTCCACAATGGTGATCTTGGCGCTCGCCGGTCCAACCGAGGGCGCCCCGGTCACCGGAATCTGGACAGCGTCGTCGAGCATTTTAGGTTCTTGCAGATGCGCCCACTTCGAAGCATCCAAAGCCGCGAATGTCTCGGCCTTCGTCTTTCCCGCCTTCACGGATTCCACTACCGTGATGGCAAGATTCGTGCTGTAGGAACATCCGGGATCCATGACGCGGCATTCGGCGAGCTTCATGCTGCAGCCGCAGGAGCACGGGCGTTCCCGCAGAATCTCGAGAACGCTGGCCCTTTGTTTTGCCGAAAGCCCGTTGAGATCAACGCCCGGCAAGGTCGCCGAGGTCTTCCAGTCCACTGCGCCCGCCGCCTGCAAAACCAGCAATGCGAACCCGCTCAGCAGTGTTGCAACGGTAAGTCGCCTCTTCATCCCTCCATTGTAGGGTGGAAAGCCGTCCCGGCATCGGATCGGGTTTAACTCTGGAAGCGCAACACGACCCAATGTCCGGCTTGCGCATCATAAGTAAACGTCACTGTGGCATCGAGTGCTCGAGGACTCGGACGTCCTCCGCAGGAAACGATGTGATTGACATCGATGGTCGTGGGATGGGCGGTCTGGTCGGGAAGGTCGAGGGTATAGCTGCACGTCGGGTTTTCTTTTTGCACGTGCATCAGCCACGTCTTGGCCTTGGCGTTATATTGCAGCAAACCGGCCGCCGCTTGAGGAGTCAGCGCCGGGGTCTGAGGTTTGGGAGGAGTACATGAGGCCAGAACGACAAGCCCGAGTGCGAAGAAAGTCTTGTTCACCCGGTTGCATCGTAACATCAGGGACGTGAACGGCAAACTGCATGTCCCATTAGAAGCAACGCGATAAGTTGGTTGCAAAGGCCGGGGGGATGCGACATGCGACGGAATAGTGAACACTTCGGAGACTTAGAACTCGACCTGCTCTACATGGCGCGACGCCTTCGGGAAGCTCTGAGACTCGAAGAGCTCCTCACCTCCGCGGGCGTGGATTACCTCATCGAAACGGGCACCTATACGGCTGGATTTCTGATGAAACGTGATTTGACCGGGGCGTTCTTCTATGTGGCTCCGAAAGATCTCGCCGCCTCGCAGTCGCTCCTATCTGAGCATCACTTCGAACCTTACACACCCGAGTAGGGCTGTGTCGCGGGCTCGGAGCGCCTCAGGTTCTCGGCCATTTCTTCCGGCGCCGTATCCGCGAGAAAAGTGCCGAAGCCGGTTTCCATGGTAGCCAGGTACTTCAATTTGTTCGCTGCCCGCTGCAGCGGCAGAAACTGTATGTGGAAATGGTAAGGAGCGTCCGGCTTACGTAGTGGAGCCTGTTTCACGGCCATCATGAGGGGCAACAGAAAACCGTACAAATTGTCGTATTTCCGGCGGACAATACTGATTAACTCTGCCAACCCTTGTCGCTCGGCCTCAGTCAGGTCTGTCAATGTGCGAACGTGTCGGCGAGCATAGATCGCAATTTCGGCGGGAAAGCGCGCCGCATAAGGAACAAAGGCGACGAAAAAGTTGTTTTCTGCTACGATTCGCTCGCGAGCTTGCAATTCGCCTCTCAGCAATTCGCAAAAGAGACAGGCAGTCCGTTCTTTCGCAGAGAACTCGAGTGCCGCGGAGAGTTCCTTCTCCACTGTCGGCGGGATCAAGGGCATCGCATAGATCTGGCCGTGCGGATGAGGCATGGTGACGCCCACCGCTTCTCCTGTGTTTTCAAACGGCGCAACGAAAGCGATGTCCGGGTTCTGGGAGTGGAATCTTGTCCGCTCCGTCCAGAGGTCGATAACCTTTCGCCAGTTCTCGAGGCTTAACCGCGAGGGTGGAAGAGTGTGCTCAGGCGAGTAGAGGACGACGTCGCATGCGCCACGGGCACCTGTCTCGGCAAAAAGTGAGGGCTGCGGATCTGGAGCAAACGGATCCGCATTGGGAGAGAACGCCGGGAAGTCGTTCGGGTAGAGATAGACGTCGTAATTATCTGGCACCTTGCCGGAGCCCGGATCGAAAGGACACCAGTTGGCCGGCATCTGAGGCCGGTTTTGACGGGCCGTTGTAACGACGACCCACTGCTGAAGAAGGGCATGCCACCGAAGCTGATGCATTTTTTAATGGATGGGATCGCCAATGGGAACTGTGACAGTGTTACTTCTCCCGTTGCCCTGCGTGAGGGTCAGGTGAGCGGACGGGGTTGAGCGTAGATCCGTCGACAGCAACACCTGCACCTGGTAGATCCCGATGGCTTGACGCGGGAGAATGGCCGATACGACTTGCACCGGCTGACCGTCGATCTCCACATTTATCTCCGTAACAACATTTCCCGCTTCGCCGCCATACGGCTGCCCGGCTACCGGTTGCGTCAGACTATCGCTGTCGAGGACGTCCCCCAGCCCACTCGCCCATAGAACGATTGGCTGTCCGGGCCGCGCCGGTTCCGCCGCAGTCACAGGGCCCGAGGTGTCGCCCGATTCGTCCACGTGGACGAACACCCCGGCTCGGGGTTCGGGACCGGCGAACCCGAGAATACCCGGAGAAGCCGACGCGAACTCTACGGAGACAGCGTTGCTGAACGCCGCATGCCCGGTCTCCAGGTCATCGCGGATGAGCAGACTCGCCGCGTCCGCACCACCGAGGTCGTATGGCAATTGACACCGAATCTCTCTGGGACTTACGGCAAGAAGCGGAAGCGGGCGGGCATCGAGCAACACCTGAATTCCACCCAAAGAGTCAGGCAAGGCTTGCTCCCCGTCGTCAACGGCGGTTTCCGATCTTGTGGCGAGATTCTCGCCTTCTATCGTTATGAGCGTGCCCGGCGCGAAAGAACCATGACTGTCGGTCGCGGAGTTGAGAACGGATTTCTCAGAAACTGAGAAATCAGAGGCGGTAAACAGCAGCACGCGATGGGCTGCCGCGTCCGCCACAAACAAGATTCGCCCATCCGAAAGAAGAGCAGACGGACGCGCGATTCGCGCGGGACTTGGCACGATATCGGAAGAGCTGTTCATATCCGGCTGGCCCAGGACCACATCGGCGGGTTGGCTGCCAGTTGCCGGTAGCGACTTCCAGATCAGAACACGGTGAAGAGCCGCGTCCCCAACGAAAAGCCGATGCCCATCGAGCGCCACGGAAATAGGATCAACGATGGTTGTGGCTGAGACGGGTACTCCTGACTGCGAGCCCGATCCCAGAATCACATCGGGGCCGGAAGCCGCGCCCGCGGACCGGCTATCGCGCCAGATAAGAACACGGTGGGTCACCGGATCGGCAATCGCCACCGAATTCGCATAAGTGCTAACGCGCGAGATTCCGGGGATAACGGATTGAGCTGCAACAGAGGTCGGATTGGGAAGACAAACGGCGCAACGCCCTCCGGATAACCCGGATCGGTCCGTCCCAGTGCTGAGCAAACTCGAAACGTCATAGGAAAGGACACGCTGTCCCTTGTCCGTGACAAAGAGTTTGCTTCCGGCCAGCGACAGAGCCGTGGGCGTTATTCCCGCGCTGGAACCCGAGAACGAAGGTTGGCCGATCACTGAGAAGGCGGCCTGACCTGACCGGAAATCACTCGAAAACAGAAGTGCCGGTACCAGAAGTGATGAGAACAGCGCTGCGAATCCTTGCATAGCGACGTGCCTCATCCGAAGAGGCTTGTATTTCACTTCTTCTTTCGATTGTAAGTCGCTTTTACGCGAGTCGACATACCGCCTCGCGCAGCCCAGTCGCCAACAACGGTAGCCTCCACGGGATCTGCCGCTTTGACGACGTCAGCCAACATCCGGTTTACGGCGTTCTCCTGGAAGATGCCCAGGTTGCGGTATGCGAGCGTGTACATCTTAAGCGATTTTAGTTCCAAACAGCGTTTGTTTGGGATATAGATCAGCCGAAGCGTTCCGTGATCCGGTAATCCGGTTTTCGGGCATACAGAGGTGAACTCCGGCATGACAATCTCAATCTCGTACCCGGCGTACTGATTGGGCCAGGTCTCGATCTCCGGAAGTTCCGCATGCACGCCCGCCTCAGCATGCTCATCCGTATAATCGCGATTCTTATTCATTCTTCGATCAACCTTTGGCACAAGAGGTCAAGGAAAAGGCCAACGTCCGTCACAACCCCCACAGCCTGCCCGGTTCCCCGGTCGCTTACTTTGGTGAGCACAGCGGGATTGATATCGACGCACACGATCTTGACCCACGCGGGAAGCATGTTCCCGGTCGCAATAGAGTGAAGCATCGAGCTCAAACAGAGAACGAGGCCCGCGTCTTGCAAATGAGCGGCGTAGGCGTCCTGTGCCGCATTCATGTCGGTGATGACATCCGGCAGTGGGCCATCATCGCGCAAGCTGCCGGCCAAAACGAACGGCACGTTCGCCTTGACACATTCGTACATGACACCTTGCGTGAGGCGGCCGGATTCAACCGCCTGACGGATTCCGCCGGCATGGTTGATGGCATTGATGGCCCGCATGTGGTTGCGATGGCCGTGCTCCTCGAGACGTCCGTCCTGAGTACGCACCCCAAGGGAAGTCCCAAGCAGAGCCGATTCAATATCGTGCACCGCCAGTGCGTTCCCGGCTAACACGGCATCGATCCACTTGTGGCGAATCAGCCTTGTCATGGGTCCGCAACCGCCCGTGTGAACGACGACAGGCCCGGCTACGGCAACAATCCTTTTCCCGTCCTCCCGTACCTGTTTCATCATCGCGGCCGTTTGGGCGACCGCGGTCTCCACCTGGCGCTCCGACGAGATTTCGTTGCTCATGAACGAAAAGGAGAGGCGATCTCGTTCTTTAGCCTCGGGAATGACTCGGATTCCCTTCATTCCAACTACGATCGGATCCCCTGCCTTGATGTCACGCAAGCGACGGCACTGCGCGGTTCCATCGCTAACGACAATCATGGCGTCCATGCGCTGGTTCCCGACTTCCAGCCAGTGCCCATGGTGGCGCACTAGCGTGCGCTGATTCGTCGTCGAGTAAAACTCTTCAGGAGCGCAGCGGTCGCGATCAGCGACTTTTAACTCGGCATCGCCCGAGTCTACAGGAGCACATCCGAGACCCAGTAACTGGGTCATCATGTGCTCCATGGCGTCTTCGGACGGAGCCGTCACACGCAGCCGTAGAGATGACGCTTCGCTATTCGTGCGACCGATGGAGAACTGCTCTACTTCGAAAATTCCGCCGAACTCGACCACGCTGTCGAAGATTCGCTCCATGATGTGCGAATCGATGAGGTGCCCTTGTGCTTCGACCACTTCAGTTAAGGACGAGTTCTTGGAAAAAGAGCTGTTTGCCATGAGTTTCAGACGTGTGTCAGGAAAACCGGAAGACCCTCTTTATTGGCGTAATTGGGCCGATAGCGCTCCGTGTTGTACATCTTCTCCACATCGACATGGCGCGGCCCCAGCTTCGGGTCGGGAATCGGCACCATTGCGAATTTACCGTCGGCGATAGAAGCCATCAAGCCGGTCTTATGCGATGTGATCGAATCGTAGGCCATAGTTCCGAACGTGGTGGCAACCAAGGTGTCTAAAAAATCAGGAGCGCCGCTGCGCAAGTCGTAAGTTAAGTCGCTGACGACCGTCTCGGCCTTCATTCTTTGAACCACTTCGTCGCTGAAAGCCTCGGCCACGCTGAATTTTTTGCGATGGCCGAAAGCATCCGGCTCCCCATACTCTTTCGTCTGATAGGCGTTCCACTCGGCTCCTTCGGAGAGGATCACGAGGCAGTAGTTGCTCGGATTGTTACGCCGGTCCGTAGCCAACAGCTCGACCATTCGGTCCAGATCAAACTTGTATTCCGGTATCCCACATCGGATAGACGTTACATACGCGGTGTACAAGGCCGTGTATCCCGCATCACGCCCGAAAACACGAAAAATTCCAACGCGCTCATGAGAGCCGACGGTTGTCCGCTGCCGCTGGATCGCCTCTTGCGCCCGCGATATTGCCGTGGAGAAACCGATGCAATACTCCGTATTTCGCACGTCATTGTCCATTGTCTTCGGGATTCCGATAACCTTGAATCCGAGCTTATCCAGAGTTGCGGCGTAGCTGAGCGTATCGTCTCCGCCGATTGCGATCAGATGATCGATTTCAAGCCGGTCAAGGTTGGCGAGCACGCGCTTACTCATGTCGTAAGTCGTCGTTTTCACCCCGTCCTTGACTGATTCGGTGGGCGGGAACGTTTCGTTCTTCAAGAAGTCGGGAATCTTCTTCATTTTGGACGGATTCGTTCGGCTGGTATGAAGAAAAGTTCCGCCTGTGCGGTCAATCGTACGCGTATTGTCGCGGGTTAAGGGAATGGTGAATCGCTTGACACTGTCGGGATCGTCGAAATTGATATCTGTGAGGCCCTTCCAACCAAGACGAAGCCCCGTCACCTGATGGCCATCGCTCGTGCTCCGATAAACGACGTTCTTGATGACAGCATTCAGGCCGGGGACATCTCCGCCCCCGGTCAAAATTCCAATCTTCTTGCCAGACATAAGTCTCCTCTCCCGAATCTCGCGTACCGGCGAAATTCCATCTTAGCGTCGCGAGCGCGATTGAGGAGAAATCGTGTTGAGAGTTCGTCCGAGCGATTCAAAGACGCCGGTGTCAGACCCACCAGTCGCCGGCGGGTTGTTCGCGGATCATAATTTGATTCAGGAATTCGGCCGCTTTCGTCAAACCCTCATCCGGGGACATGAGTGAGTCCTCGTGCTCAATGGACAGAACATAATCGTAGCCGTACATCCGGAGAGTCGAGATGAATTCTTTCCACCATCCGTACGGATGTCCGTATCCGCAAGTGCGGAAGATCCAGGAGCGATTGCGCTCGTCTGTATATTTCTTCGTGTCGAGAACGCCGGCCTTGGGCAGATTGAAATCGTAGATCTGGGTATCTTTGGCGTGCACGTGGAAAATCGCATCCCCGAGAATCCGAACAGCTTTAATGGGGTCGATGTTCTGCCAGAACATGTGGCTCGGATCGAAGTTGCAGCCAACGCTGTCGCCGGCTATTGAACGAAGCTTCAACATCGTTTCGGGACTGTACACAACGAAGCCCGGGTGCATTTCGATCGCAATCTTCACTCCGTGATCTTTGGCGAATTTGCCATGTTCAACCCAGAACGGAGCAACCTTCTTCTCCCACTGCCACTCAAGCAGATCCAGGTACTCTGGAGGCCACGGGCAGGTGACCCAGTTCGGATACTTGGCTGTCTCGCTATCGCCGGGACAACCGGAGAAGTCGATGACAACGGGCACACCGAGCTTCGCCGCCAGCTCGATCGTCCTCTTGCTGGTGTCGGCAAATCCCTTGGCAACGGCTGAATCAGGATGAAGCGGGTTCCCGTGGGAACTGAGTGCGCTGATGCTGAACCCGTTATCGTCCAATCGCTTTTTGAATTCGGTGAGTTCCTTCTGGTTTTCCAGCATGGAGAGTTTGCAATGCGGATCTCCAGGGTAATTGCCGGTCCCAAGCTCAACGGTCGTGATATTGAGCGCTTTCAGCTTTTCAAGGACTTTTTCGAGCGGAAACTGCGACAGCAACGGGGTGAAACATCCAACTCTCATGAGCGAAAGCGTACCACAGCAAACGAGCGTTTCGAGTTCAGCAGTTTATTGAAAGAAAACGCACTTAACGAGAAGCCAGGCGCTCGCAACAAGAAGGCCCAGAGCCGCCTTGTATTCCTCGTTTCGCCGATAGAGGCTCCAAGAGAATCTTCGCAACTCGCCGCGGTAGCGGGAACGAGGTAAAAATCTCGAAACTCGCGTTGCATACTCGCCGTACTCAGGAAAAATGTCTCGCAGGTGCTGCTCTTCCAGTTCAACGGCAGGCAGGTAAACAAGAAGGAATGCCGCCGCAAATAGTAGAGCGAGCCAGACATTCCTTGACGCGATCACCAGACCGGCTGCCACCGTCAGAGTGCCGGCGTACAAAGGGTTACGGAGATACGCATAC
>JBJMGJ010000092.1:0-5132 GCA_045807965.1 Bryobacteraceae bacterium
ATGCTTTCTTCGGAGCCTTAGCGAGAGCCTTTTTCCGAGCCGGTTGGGTTCGTTTGACCGCCGGGGATCTGGTTCCGGCCTCTTTAGCAGGTCTACCGGCTTTATGGTCCGATCCGCGAGTTGACTGTTTAGAGACAACCTTGCGTGGCTGCTTGGTCCCAGATTTCTTGGCGCCCGATGCCCTGTGAGGTCGACGAGGACTGACCACCGCGGGCTCTGACGACGCAACCGGCCGCGCGGGCTGACTGACGGTCGGGTTCGAGATCTCCTGCCTCGGTGATACCCGTTTCGCGCCTGCCATTGAGGCCACGGAACTCGGCTTTGGAGTTGAAGGAACCGAAGGTGTTGCTGCCGATTTGATCGCGACGTTGAGCAGGGCCGGATTCTTTACGAACTCGCCGTCTTCAAGATCCTCGTATTCCTGGTTGTCAGACTCTATTTCGATGTGCTCATCTTCGTAGGCGAAATCATCATCTTCCTGGCCGTAAGCTGACACAAGACTCTACCCCCTTGTTGGAAGAGAAGCAGCCTTATCCTCTCACAGGCTCCGCCCTTTGGCAAAAATGATGCGTATCGAGCTGATGCGTAGACACACACCGGGATCTAAAGGTCCGATGGTCGACAGCGGTACAGGTTTTACGACCGGGCGTTGCGGCCTGCGAGGGAACGAGAGGCCGAAATATGGGTGCCTCGGCGAGCGACAGAGGATTTGCTCGATTTGATCGCCCCCGACGCCAGCTGCCGCTGGGAACGGGAACCCCGGCTTGAGGTACGCTTCTTCAGGGTTTGGGTGGGCTCTTCGTGCCAGGCCGCCGGAATGAGAAGCACGTTGCCTTGCTCGAGCGAACTCGCGTCCGGGTTTACAGCCGCGATGCTGTTCGGGGTTAGATGGTAGGTCTTCGCGACTGTGGTCAGCGTATCGCCAGATTCCACGTGATGGAGCCGCCATGCCTTCCTGTTCGCCGCCGGAACGGTCTCGAGAGCGGCTTGCGTCGTCTCACTCGTCCCTCTCGGCACGTGCAGAACGAAGCCCGCGGGTGCCACTTGCCTCAACAGCGCGGGATTCAAGTCCTTGATCACCGAAACCGGCTGCATGGTCGCATCCGCCACCAGATTCAGATTCGTCGGGGCGGAAACCTGAATGGAATCGTATTCGAGCGGCGAATCCAAGTCCACACTCTGAAGACCATAGTCGAGCGGATTCTTGGCCATGATCGTTATCGCCACGATGATGGGCACGTAACTCGCCGTCTCTTTGGGAAGGGCACGGCGCTTCAGCAATTCCCAATAATCGGCGTATCCCGTGCGCTCCACGGCGCGATCCACCGCACCGGCTCCGCAATTATAGGCCGCCATAGCCAGATACCAGTCGCCGTAGCGCGCGTACAGGTCCTTTAGATACTTCGCCGCAGCGCGGGTGGCCTTTTCAGGATCGAACCGTTCGTCGAAATTGGGTGTTCGAACCAGGTCGTAATTGGCGCCAGTACCGGCGATAAACTGCCACATCCCGACTGCCTGCTTGTTCGAGACCGCGCGCGGCAGGAATCCCGACTCTGCCTGGGCCAAGTAGATCAACTCCTCGGGAACACCCTCTTCGGCAAAGATCTTCTGGACTAGAGGACGATAACGGCCGGATCTACGAAGGCCGGATACCAGGATCGACCGGCCCCGCTCGGTAGAAAAGTAATGGACAAAGCTCAACACGGGGTCGGACAATTCAAGCGGTATGGCGGAGGGCGTGCGATTCAACTCACCTTTGAGCTTCGCTGCCATGGCCTCATCGACGGGGAACGTCATGTGACTGATCTCGTCGATTGGAGCCTTGTCGAACGACTCCTCGGCCGCGCTGGTCTGTCCCGCCCCTAACTTTTCGACGTCGAAGCGATAAATTAAATCGCAAATCTGATCCAGATGGCGCGCGATTCGCGCGTGATCAGGTAGGGACTCAGGAGCATTCAGGAGAACATCAACGGCAAGGTCGAACTCGCGATGAGCGCCAGCCAGATTCCCTTTGAAATAGAAATCCCGTCCGTTGTGGAGGTGAGTATCGGCCTTATTCAGCCGGTCGTCGCCATCTTGCGAGTGGGGCACACCGGGCTGGGTATCGTCGGAACTAATGAGATTCGCCTCGGCCAGCGAGTCGCTATCTGCGGAAATGCTGCTAGCGGCAGGTTCATTAGACCCCGCTTCCCCGGATAACCTGCCCGCGCTACCTAGCTGGGCTGCCGCCCCCGACAGAGTTACGCAGAGGCAAGCTTTAAAGAGAAACGACCGAGAGGAAAAGATCATTCAATAAGCGCTGTTTATAACTCTACGCGAAACCACAATGTAACCGAGAAAAAGCTTTACGTCAAGCATAGGATTTCATTCTCGGTACGGGAGGATATGGAATTCGGGAGAGCCCCCTGGCGACCATTTGACTCGCCCTGAGGCTCTTCTGTTACTTAGCGGGTTGGAACGGGCTGCAGCTCTCGGCTGGAAATCACACGGTCAATGAGTCCGTATTCCAGGGCCGCTTCGGGTTCCAGGATGTAATCGCGATCGACGTCGCGAGAGATTTTTTCCACAGACTGGCCGGTCGCGTCGGCCAAAATCTCATTCAGGTTCTGGCGCATGCGGAGGATCTCGCGCGCGTAGATATCAATGTCCGCCGCTTGCCCGCCCAGACCGCTCATGGACGGCTGATGAATGAGAATCCTCGAATGCGGCAAGCTGAATCGTTTGCCTTTGGCACCGCACGCCAGCAGGACCGCGGCCATGGACGCAGCCTGACCTAGACAATAGGTCACGATATCCGGCTCCACCAGTCGCATGGTGTCCAGAATGGCCAGACCGGCTGTAATCGAACCGCCCGGCGAATTCAAATAAAGTGAGATGTCCCGTTCAGGATCTTCGGCAGCCAGGAACAGCATCTGAGCGATCACCAGATTCGCGACGTTGTCGTCGATCGGCGTTCCAAGGAAGATAATGTTTTCCTTGAGCAGTCTAGAGTATATGTCGTATGCGCGTTCGCCCCGGGAGGTCTGTTCCACCACCATAGGGACGAGTACAGAATTGTTCATCGAAGCTCCTTTACTGCCAAGCTCTTAGCGAATAAGCAGTTAAGCTGCACCCATGATACCTAGGAAGCAATAGGCTGTGGGCAATAGAGCCGGAAAGAGTGGGTTGGAAGTCGCTTTTGACGAAAAATTACCGGAGAACGGTGATTTCTTGGGATTTTCGGGATAATTTATTCGCATTTTGCGACTATTCTATTGCGCTAGATGGTCGATTGGGTCGTTAGCAACAGGAATATGTCCGACGAATGAAAGTTCTGATAGCCGACGATAGCGCCACGTCACGCGCCCTGCTCAAAAGTGTGTTAGCCGGTTGGGGCTACGAGGTTGTGACAGCCAAAGACGGCGGCGAGGCATGGGACATCCTGTCCCAACCGGACGCTCCTCCCTTGGTGATACTTGATTGGGTCATGCCGGTCATGACAGGGCCAGAGGTTTGCCACAAGGTGCGCGAAAATCTGCGCGAGCCGTACACCTATATACTCCTGCTCACATCGAAGGGTTCCAAGACCGAGACCGTCGAGGGTTTAAACGCCGGGGCCGACGACTATATTGTGAAGCCGTTTGACGAGCACGAACTGCAAGTCCGTTTGCGAGCGGGAAAACGAATTATCGATCTCCAAATAGACCTGCTAAAAGCCCGTGAAGAGCTCCGGGAAAGAGCCGATAAAGATCTCCTCACGATGTTGCCTAATCGGTCCGCAATCCGGTCGGCCCTCGACAGGGAAATCTCTCGCTGCCACCGGGAACACCGATCAGTAGGCGTCATTCTGCTGGATATCGACCATTTCAAGAAGATCAACGACACGTACGGGCATTTCGCCGGAGACGCTGTTCTGCGGGAAACCGCGGCGCGCCTGCGCATGAATACCAGACCCTACGACCAGGTCGGTCGTTATGGCGGTGAGGAGTTTTTGGTCGTTCTTCCTAATTGCGATCTGGAGCAAGCGCACCAACAGGCCGAGCGTATGCGCATCAAACTGCACGAGACTCCGATGGTCGTTGATGGCGCCGAGCTGAGTGTGTCGGCCAGCTTCGGCGTGACAGTTTCGGACGGCTCGGAGCGCCATTCCGACCTCTTCGTGCGAGTTGCCGATGAAGCTCTGTATCAGTCGAAGGCAAGGGGCCGGAACTGCGTTTCCAGCCTGACGGTGAGCCAATCTACCCATCGAGATTCGTAGGGCTCAATTGCTATACTCGCAATTGCTGCGCCCGTAGCTCAGTTGGATAGAGCGTCTGGCTACGAACCAGAAGGTCGGGTGTTCGAATCACTCCGGGCGCACCATCGCAAGTTACTGGATCGACTCGATTTGACTGATCCCGTTTACTTCGGCAGTCCCCTCGCTTGTGCCTTCTTTGACCCGGCATTCCTGCTGCGCCAGGTGCCGCGCCAGTTTCTTCCCTGGTTCTTGTATGTCCCGCTCATCAACGATGTGATAGCGATCGAACATGCTCCGGGTTTTCCACCCCGCAATGAGCATGATCTGCTTTTCCGGGATGCCGGCGCGGATCATGGTCCGGGCAGCTGTGCGTCGGAGATCATGAACCAGTAGGTCGGGGACCCCTGCCCGTCTGCATGCGTTCTTCCAGGCGGTTTTCACTTCACTGACACCGTGCCCGCGCCAGCTAATAATGTAAGGACATTCTGGATCTCTCGCCGCGTACGCCATATCGAGCCAAGCTCGCAATTCACCGTAGAGCGGAGCTATCCGGGCTCTTTTGGCTTTGGTCTGCCGCTTTTCCAGCCGGATAAGGTTTTCGTTCCAATCAACCTGATCCCAGCGCAATTTAAGGATCTCGCCGCGACGCATCCCGAGGTGATAACCGATCGTCAAAATAAGACGCTGATGGTCTGGAAGTTCGTCCCGCAGAGCAACATATTGCGCGTGCTCGAGGAACCCTTCGCGCACGTTATCCTCCTCCAGCATCAATGACTCGATATCTGGAGCCGCATACACGAGAGGTGGAAGCTCCTGGAGGCCTAGCGTGTATGCGCGGCGTAGGGCCTCGAGCCAACGATTGATCGAGGCATTCGCGTATCCTCCGCTTTGCTTCTGCTCGCTTCAGCCCCAGCCC
>JBJMGJ010000093.1:0-5726 GCA_045807965.1 Bryobacteraceae bacterium
GGAGGCGGCGACGCACCTTTTACGGCAGAGGAGATTTCCGGGCACTTTCGTGTTGCGGCGGCCGCCTACCTGGCGGTGGAAGACGATGCTATCGCCGGAATCGGCGCCACCATAAGCAAGTTCGCGGAGGACGCCGAGCAACACGCCCGCGATCTGGAATCCCTGGAGCAACGCCTCACCGCCCTGGAGGAAAAGGCGGTCGCGATCTTACGTTCGAAGCAGAGTGAAGAAGACCTGTTTGCGCTCCGCCAACGGCTCAACGAAGATTTGCGTCTGTTTCGCAGTAAGATGACCGCCGACCAGATATCAGCTCTCGAGCGCCGGTACCTGGACGCGGCCCTTCTAGACCGCGCCAAGCTACCCAGGCTAAGTCTGTTCTACCTCCATTAACTCTGATAAAGTTGCCTGGAGTGACTACGACAGAGCTGCGTGCCGGAGCGCAAGCGGCAAAGCAGCCGCAACCTCTGCACTGGATTGCGCTTGGGTTGCTCGTCCTTTCCGTCTGTATCAATTACGTGGATCGCGGCAATTTGGGCGTGGCCGCGAAGAGCATCGAAGGCGAACTCCACTTTCATCCGGACCAGTTGGGCATCCTGCTAGGCGGGTTCTTCTGGACTTATTCGCTGTGCCAGCTGGGGGCCGGATACATGATGGACCGCTGGAACGTGAATTGGCTCTACGCCGCGGGATTTGCGATCTGGTCTGTGGCAACCGGAGCCACTGGCTTTGCCAGTTCGTTCGCCGTCATCATGCTCTTGCGGCTCCTTCTCGGCGCTGGCGAGTCCATCGCTTATCCGGCCTATTCCAAGATCATTGCGACGACGTTCCCTGAAAGCCTTCGCGGAACGGCCAATGCGTTGATTGATTCGGGATCTAAAGTCGGTCCCGCGCTTGGAATCATGATCGGGGTAAAGATGATTCAGGCGCTGTCCTGGCGAACTATGTTTTTGGCCGTTGGTGGAGCGAGTCTGCTCTGGCTCCTGCCATGGTGTCTGGTCGTCGCCCGGTTGCCGAAGCATCAAGTGCAAGATTATTCCGACGAAGCATCGCCATCCTTTTTTCGATTGGTGAGCACGCGGGCCTTCTGGGGAACAGTTTTGGGCCTGTTCGGCGGGAATTACACCTGGTATCTCTTTTTGAGTTGGCTGCCGTACTACTTCGAGACCGATCGCCATTACACGAAAGACCACCTGGCCATCTTCGGTTCGCTCCCGTTCTGGACGGTTGCTGTGGCTTCCATGTCCTGCGGCCTGGCTGCGGATGCGCTGATCCGCAGGGGACGCCACCCCGGTCGTGTGAGGAAGGCGTTCGTCTCGTTCGGCCTGCTCGGGTGTTGCATCTTTGTGATACCGGCAGTGCTCATTCGCGGGGAAGCGGTCTCCACTCTGTTCTTCGTGCTTGGCTGCATCTGCCTGGGATCATTCTCTTCGAATCATTGGGCCTATTCGCAGACGCTTGCTGGTGTGCGCGCCGCGGGCAAGTGGACCGGCGTCGAAAACTGCCTGGGCAACTTTTCCGGTGTGATTGGTCCATTTCTGAGTGGAGTAACTCTCAGCCGGACCCATTCCTTCATTCCAGCCTTTGTCATCGCGGGTGTCGTATTACTAATTGGCGCGGTTGGATTCTCATTCGTGGTCGGGAACCCGGAGGAGGTCGATTGGGGAGCGTCGACGAAACGGCCTATACAAATTTGAAGCAAAAATCAATACTCGACGTGCTTATAATTTGTTAATCTGAAGTTGTTCCTTCAGGATTAGGTATCGAGTTTAGAACCTCAGTCCAACGGCTCCGGGTTCTGACGACTTGGCGCACCTCATCTTGGTGCCGTGCGCCCCCCGGTGGGCCACCTTCCTCCGAGTAGCCCACCGGAGTCCAAATTCAAACTTCCTTGCGACCTACCAAGGTGACCCGAAAAGCCGGCCTGTAAACTCTCGTCGCGATTTTTGAAACTCCCGCCTGCCTTGCCAGTTCGGCCAGTTCCCGTTCGCGAAATGCAGCCCGGACTGAAATCGGCCCGTCGTGGAGCGTAATGCGCTGCCATCGGAAAAGCGGTCGGGTAGCTGGCAGGAATACATATGGCAGCAGATGCCGTTCCAGATCGCAGACCAGGATCGCCCGACGAGCAACCGTGTACATCCCCCGAATCAGATCAACGACTTCAGCGTCCTTGAAATGATGCAAGAACAAGGAGCAGAGGACAAAATCGAAGCTCCGGTCCGGGAAAGGAAGGCGGAAGGCATCGGCCAGCAGTTTGGGCTGAGGAGCTGCCGCAAGATTCACCCCGTTGTAGTCGGCGCAAGTGACCGAGGCGTTCGGAAAGGCCCGAGTGATGACTCTTGCTGTATCTCCCGATGCCGCGCCCACGTCGAGAAGTGTAAAAGCATCGTTGGGTGTCGCCACCGATCGGATCAACTTCCGGATGGTCGAGTGGCCACCGAATTTCGTGTTGATCTGAACTAAATCCGCCAGATTCTTTCGTGCTTCGTCCGGATCCGCACTGTCGAGCAGCTCGGGCTTGATAACTCTAGATCGAAACATTGTGAACTGCTCATTAGAGCATTCACTCGCCAATTGTTTAGCAGTACGGGAACCGCGCCCGTCGAAGACGCCTGCTATTTTTGAACAGGACCAGTCTCGGGTTGGAACATAAGGCCGCCCCGAGGAGCCACGGACTCTCATCCGTGATCACCGGCCAGTTTCGAGGGGAGGAGGCGGGCTAAACACCCCAGCATCCTCAATGCAGCAAAAGAGAATCGGGAGTGTGTCGTTGGACGTTTTCGTTCCAAATTCAGGTTGGGTTGAAGCTATTTGTGGACCGATGTTTTCCGGTAAGAGCGAGGAACTCATCCGGCGATTGCGTCGCGCCATCATCGCGCGAAGGAAAGTCCAGGTATTCAAGCCTGCGATCGACGACCGCTACTCCGACTGTGAGATTGTCAGCCACGCGGATATGCGTATGGACTCAGAGCCAGTCGAGAATGCGAGACAGATTCTGAGCCGGCTGGATCCGCGGACGCGAGTCGTGGGCGTGGACGAATCGAATTTCTTTGGCCCAGATTTGGTTTCCGTGGCCTCCCAACTGGCGGACGGGGGTAAGCAAGTGATTATCGCCGGTCTGGACACGGATTTTATGGGGCGTCCCTTCGCTCCCATGCCTGATCTCCTGGCCATCGCTGAATCCATCACGAAGATGTCGGCTATCTGTGTGCAATGTGGCGCCCCCGCGAAACACACCCAGCGGCTGGTTGGCTCAGAAGAACTGATTCTTGTAGGTGCCGCCGATGCCTATGAAGCGCGTTGCCGTCGTTGTTTTGAGCCGGGCCTTCCAAGCCAGGAGACGCTCGCACTGTTTCCGAATCTCGTCCTAGACCGGCCTAAGTCCCCCAGAATTGAAACATAATAGGAAGAAGATACGTCAGCCTAGCTATCATTGAGCTATATCGCGCATCATGCGTCAGCCAATTGAGATCTGCCACTGGGAATTAAATCTATGAGCACCGCACCGCAGCAGCCCACGTACATCATTCCGTCCCCTTCGGGCCCGAATTGGAAGACTCCCGTACTAATCGGAGTCTTGGGCTTATTAGTTGCTTCCAACATATTTCTTTTCGTTCAGCTGAACCATCTCCGTGCTGACAGCCTCAACCAGGTCACAAAGCTTAACGCGACTTTGGAGCAGATGAGGGTCGACTCATCTGAAGCGGTTCAACAGTCAGGCAAGCGGGTCGAGGCGCTGCAAGGTGAACTTGCCAAATCTCGTCGGGCAGCGGAACTCGCGGTAGGACAGGCGAAGGTCGATGCCCAGCGAAGAGTCCAGAGCTTGCAGGAGAGGATGGCCCAGGAACAGGCTGCGCAACAGCAGGCGATTACCGCCGTGAAGCAAACCGCCGATACCGCGACGACTCAACTTGCCAGCGTTTCTACTGATGTCGGCAATGTAAAAACGGATGTTCAGAATACGAAAACTCAACTGGACCAGACCATATCCACTCTGAAGCGCGCCACAGGCGAGTTGGATAGTCATTCCAGTCTGATTGCCACAAACGGTAAAGAATTGCAGGCCTTGCGAGAACTCGGCGAGCGAAACTACTCGGAGTTTACGATTGTAAAATCGAAAAAGCCGACGCGAGTTGCGGACGTGCTTGTAGAGCTGAAAAAGGTCGATCCCAAGCGTAATAGATTCACCATTGCGATCACGACCGACGACAAGACGGTCGAGAAAAAGGATCGGACCTTAAACGAACCCATTCAATTTTATACGCTCAAAGCACGGCAACCGGATGAGATCGTGATTAACCAAGTTCGCAAAGACACGATTGTTGGTTATCTCGCGACTCCGAAGGTGCAAAGCGGTCGTACCGGTTCCTAAGCCGGCTGAACGCGAACGAATCGATTTGGAGAAACAGTGAGATATCCCGAACCCTTGATTGCGCCCATGCGGGCGGATCTGACACAGTATGGCGTTGTTGAGGCCAAAACGCCGGAAGATGTAAATTCTATTCTGTCCGCCGGTACAGGCAACGTTCTGATGATCGTTAATTCGGTCTGCGGCTGCGCGGCTGGTAAAGCGCGTCCCGCGGTAGGTATGGCCTTGTCGCACCAGAATCGGCCCGACACAGTGGCTACTGTATTCGCAGGCGCCGACCTGGAAGCTGTGAACCGGGTTCGTGAGCTGCTACCCGGAGTCCCGCCGTCTTCCCCTTCTATGGCGCTCTTCCAGGATGGGAAGCCGGTGTTCGTGCTTCACCGCCATCAGATCGAAATGCGACAAGCTCCCGAGATCGCAAGCCTCCTGAGGGAAGCTTTCGATCAGTACTGTGTTCCCGCCAGGCAGTAGGCTGCCCGGCTATTGTCGATAGAGACCTTCCTCATCGATGTATTCCCTTACCGCGTCCGGTAGTTCGGGGGTAGCTTGTCCCTCCGCAAGCCGGGCGCGGATTGTTGTGCTCGCGACCGGCAGATCCAAGCCATCCAACCGAATCACATTTGCACCGTCTGGTACGCGATACGTTTCGCCAGGCCTGGACACCACGATGAAAGTGACCAGCTCTACAACTGCTTCCCAGCGATGCCAGGTTTCCAGATCGGCGAATGCATCGGAGCCGATCAGGAAATACAGCTCATCATGCTGTCCCATTTGTTTCTGGAAGCGCTCGAGAGTGGAGATTGTGTAGCTTCGAGCTTCACTCTCCTCCAGCCGTGATGGAACGAATGCTGGGTATGGTTGGCAGGCAAGCTGCACCATGCGAAACCGATCTTCAAACGATGTCAGACCCGCGCTGTCCTTGTGCGGCGGGTTGGCGGCCGGAATAAAGATGATCTCGTCAAGCCGCAGCCTTTTCTGCGCAGCGTCTGCGATCTGCAGATGAGCTTTGTGGATAGGATCAAAGGTGCCGCCAAACAGGCAGACACGCCGGCATTGTGGCATCAGTCGCGACCCGACGCCTTTCGGCTCGAGATCTGTTCACGCGCCGCTTGGGTGGCCAGTTCATCGCACCGGTTATTGTCTTCGTGCGATGCATGGCCTTTGGTCCACTCCCATTTCACGTTGTGACTCGCGACCAGTTGGTCTAGATCCATCCAAAGATCCTTGTTTACGACCGGCTTTTTATCGGAAGTCTTCCACCCGTTTCGCTTCCATCCATGTATCCAGGTCGTGATCCCGTTCTTCAAGTAGTTGGAATCGGTCACAACCTCAACCGAGCAGCTCTCTTTCAACAGCCGGA
>JBJMGJ010000094.1:0-5899 GCA_045807965.1 Bryobacteraceae bacterium
CCAGATCAGCAAGTTCACCCGGCCCGGTGGGTCGCAGCATCACCGACACGGAATTATCGTTGAGTGTCAGTGCCGAAACGGGTGCTCCGTAATCGTAGGAGCTGTCATCAATCGTCCAGCCGTCCGGATAGAGGTCCGTCCCGTAGCGGGCTGCCATCCCTGTGACGTCCCCAGCGATCTCGCGCACGCCCGCCGCATAAAGGTCATCCGCGAGTTCCCGCAACCCTTTCAAAGGGTCTGAGTCTTGTACATCCACTCGATAAGGAACCGGTCGGCCCGACAGGTTCGGATCACCGCCGCCGATGAGGGACAAGTCCGGAATGCTCTTCTGACCGGCTTCAAACCCACCGCTTGTGCGCAATTCGGTACGCATCTGGTACCCGCTACCGAGACGGGCGAGCGCCAAAGCAGTCGTATACAGCTTCATGTTGGAAGCGGGCACAAAATTGAAATCCGCATCCTTCGCCGCGAGGAGGGATCCGCTTTGTAAGTCTATGAACGCATACCCGACCCGGCCGTGTTGCAGGACCGAAGCGGATTGGGCCAGGAGTTTCGAGACGGCGGCGCTCACATCTGCCGATTCGGCGGCGTTCAACCGCAACTGAGCGAGCAGAACAGCGCTCACCAGCCATCTACAGCGGTTCAGCAACTAGGGCGTCCCCGCACCCGCGGCGGCCGCTAGTTCTTTTGCGGGAGGGTCCTTTTTGCCCCCCATCAGCTTGGCTTCAAACATGAGTGCGAGCGTTAGACCCAAAACAATGATGGAGCCCAATGCGGGCACTAACATCAGGTAGCGGATACCCCAAAGACTATCAACATAGCTGATAAGCCACGGAACGCTCATTGCGCCCGTCATGGCAACAGTAAACAGACCGTTATAAAAGCCGGGATGATACGAGAAGCGATCGTCGAGTGTCTCGGCGAGCAGGGGATAAATCGGAGCGAACCCGAAGCCCACCGTCACGACCCCGACCCAGACCACCGCGATCGACCCTGTCAGGCTCAGCAAAAGATAACCTGCCATCGCAAGCCCTGTGCCCCCAAGCAGCAATCGCCGATGGCTGACAGAGGGCAACAGCGTGCGACAGGCCAGGCGACCTGCCGTAAGCGTAAGAAAGTAAATGCCCAAAGCGCAAATGGCCCAAATCGGATTCGTCCCGAGGCGCCGGATCAGAAACAGTGGAAGCCACCCGGCAATCACCCATTCGGTGCCGGACTGAAAAAAGAGAAGCAGGCTAAACAGGACGGCAGCGATGCTGCGAAGGTCGCTCAAGGCTCGCCTTGACCTGTCTTCCTCCGGCCGCACGGACAGGGGCGCGCGGGCAGGAGGGAATTTGCTTCGAAAGAACAAAACCGCGAATAGCAGCGGTACCGATGCCAAGGCCAATCGCGCGAGGATCGAAGTGAAAACAAAGTACGTTACCGCGACGGTGGCCGTCGCCAACGCGCACCCTAAGCCGAACATAGCGCCCGTGATGTTGATCGCCCACGCCGGCGAATTCCGGAAGAAGCGTTCGAGCACATGCAACAGCGACGCCGCGAGCCCACCGCCAGCTAACCCAAGGAGCGAAAGGCCTTGGATGCGGAAATCGACGGGGAAAGGCGGAGGAACAAGAGCAAGTAAAAGGAGAGCCGTGCCGCCGAGAACGCAACTCGCAATCGCCGTCCACCGCAGCGCAAAAACGCGGAGTAAGCGTTGGGAACCGGCCGCCCCGAGGGCGTAGCCCGCATTCAGCGCGAGGAAATGCAATCCCACGATCCGTGGATCGGTATCGATGTGATATTGCCACGCGACCAAAAGGGATCCGATGATCCCGGCAAATACTCCTAATACTATAAATCCACTGGTCCAATCGCGGGCGCGGTCTGGCACAAAATTTCCTTGGCGAGACGTGTGCGAAGTGATTGACACACCTCATAGTTAGCTTATAAAATCAAAGCATCACTGAAGAAGGAGGTGGTCCAGTCGAATATGAATTCTGGTAGTGACTGTAGCATACGACATCCGCGCGAGGTGGCCGACTTCTAAAGTCGCCGTTCTTAAGTTCAGGCTCGTTCAGTGACGAGACCGACGTACCAGTACATCGGTCACCCGTCGCGCGAAACGTAGGCTAGAGTAAAGCCAAAGCGCTATGAAGGCCCTGGTTTCTGTGTTAGCAGAAGCCAGGGCCTTCTGCTATGCATCCAACTGTTAAAATGGGTTGTTCACCCAAGTTTTGAAAGGATTATAAGTCAATGAAAGCTGGGATCCATCCCGCTTACGAGCCCGTAAATGTTGTCTGCGCCTGCGGATCGACCTTCGAGACTCGTTCTACTCACAAAGGCGACCTCCGCGTGGAAATCTGTTCCAGCTGCCACCCGTTTTTCACCGGCCGGCAGAAGCTCGTCGATACAGAAGGCCGGGTCGATCGATTCCAGAAGAAGTTCGCTAAGGCGCGCGAGATTCAGGCGCAAAAGAAAGCTGCGACTGATGCCAAGGCCAGCAAAAAAGTTCAATAACGTGAAAAGCTAACTGGATCGATTCGCAAATCGCTCCAGTTAGCTCTCAGGCCCGCAACAAAATGATGCGCCAGAATTACTGAGGCGCCACCAAGCCCTTCCGAATCGCAAACAAAACCAGCTCCGCTGTCCGGTGGATATTCATCTTCTCCATCAAATTCGCTCGGTGAACGGATACCGTGTTGACGCTCAGTTCCAGAAGCGCCGCAATTTCTTTGTTCGAGCGTCCCTGGGCAATCAGCTGCAGCACCTGTTTTTCGCGCGCGGTTAAGCGTTGTAATTCATCGTCCTGTTGGTGCGCGACATACTTAAGACCCGGCCCGATGTAGCGCTTGCCTTCCGAAACCTCTTTGATCGCTCCCACCAGATCGACGTCGATAGCGCTCTTCAGCAGATATCCCTTTGCCCCGGCATCCAGCGCATTGCGAACGTAGTTGTCGTCCGAGTGCATGCTCAGAATCAGCACTTGCGTGTCGGGCAAGCTCTTGACGATCTCTTTAGTGGCTTGTACGCCGTCCAGTTGCGGCATAGAGAGATCCATCACGACCACCTGAGGCTTCAGTTCATTGGCCATCCGAATGGCCTCTACGCCGTTACTAGCCTCGCCCACAACTTTCATGCCGTCGTCCTCGAGAATGCGCCGGAATCCGCGTCGGACCAGGCCATGATCATCCACCAGCAAAACAGAAATATCGTCATTCATGACTTCGGGAATGCCACCTCTCCAATTCTTTGATCTTGTGCGCTGTTGCCGAATGCCTCTTCAGAGAAGAAGGGAACCGCAACAGAAACTGTCGTGCCGCCGTTTGGCACCGATTCGATTTTTAGCTGACCGTTGATGATGGAGGCACGTTCGCGCATGGCGATCAGGCCCAGGCCTGGTTCCGTGCCCTTCTTAACGCTGGGCAGGCCGCTGCCGAAATCGCGAATGCTGAGGATCAGAAGTTCCGGCTTGAAAGAGAGCGTTATCTGCGCGCTCTTTGTGCCTGAATGCCTGGCGGCGTTGTTCAAAGCTTCCTGCATGATGCGGAAGAAATTGATCGCAAGCTGGCCGGTAACTCGTACGGGTGTTCCCTCAATCACCGCAACGGTTTCGATACCAGTTTGTCTCTGGAAAACGTCCGCATACCATTCGATTCCCTTTGCGAGCCCATAGTCGTCGAGGACTGCGGGGTGCAGCAACTGCGACAAGCTGCGCATCTTCTCGAGCGTGTTATGAGTAATCTCCCGGACTTCCGTCAACTCCGTGCGGAACGGTGAATCCGGCGGCAGCCCTTTCCGCTCCGCTCGCGCCAGCATGGTGGAAACGGCGGTCAGGATCTGCCCGAACTCATCGTGAAGTTCACGAGAGACAGAACGCAGAACTTCCTCTTGCACCGTAATAAGCCGCGCTGCAAGCACTCGGCGCTGACGCGACAAGGACTCGAGCTTCTCGAATATCTGCCGGTTGGAGTATGTGAGATAGGAACTGGTGAGAACAATGGCAACCATGGTGGCCGCAAGGAAGGCGTAGATGTTCCGTTCAACACCGTCGTAGATCGAGGCAATCTTCTGGTCCGCCCGTTCTTCCGCTTCGTTATTGCGCTCGAGGAGAGATAGAACCAGCGCGCCTGCGTCGGATTGTTGAGATGAAAGGCGAGTCGCAGCCAACGTTCTTGCTTCCGCTTCTTTACCGTCTCTCGCCAGCCGGAAGACCTCTTCGGAAGTGGCCCGAAGATTTTCGAGACTGCGCATGAGCTGCCTCTGGCGGTCGGGTCGTCGCGATACCGGCGCCAGTTTGCTTTCCTGCTGGATCGACTGTTCGAGATCGGCCCGTAACCGTTCGAACTCAGCCTGATATTGGGTGACTTTCGATGTGCCGGAAACGTGAACCATGTCCCGCAACTTCAATCCCACAGCATTCAGGTCGTTCTGCACCTGTAACAACAACAGGGAGTCATGCCGATTCATGTCTATGGTCTGCGCCTGCAGCTTCCGCAACCCGCTTAACTGACGCAGCGCGTACCAGGAGAACCCGGTAACCGCAGCCAGCGTAATTAGAAGGCCCAGAAGTGAGCGAACGGTGGGAGACCTAAGCATGTTGGGGCAAACAACGCTTCGTTATTAGGACTGACGAGTTGAACCACCCCTATGTTGCCGCTATTTAGGAAAAAAGACGTATTTCGGCCTGCTCGCGCCGTTGTTATTCGTTTGTTGCGGATGCGGATAAGGTAACGGCAGGGTTCTCGAGCGCGGCGAAGACGCGTGAGCTGATGGCGAACCGCAGCTCTTCGATTCCTTCGCCGGTCGCGCTCGAAATCTTCATGAACGGAAGATCAAGCGCTTCTGCCTTCGCTCGTATTGAGTCGATGCGGGATGGGTCCTGGCAGGCATCGATCTTCGATGCGACGACCAGCATCGGCTTTTCGGCCAGCTCTTTGCTGAAGCTTGCAAGCTCGGTAAGGATCACGTCGAAATCATGCGCCGGATCTCGCCCGGTAAAATCTGACACATCAACCAGGTGAACCAGCAGCCGCGTTCGCTCCACGTGCCGCAAAAATCGGATCCCCAGCCCGTGTCCTTCATGCGCGCCTTCGATCAAGCCAGGTATGTCTGCGAGAACGAACGTTTTGTCACCGGCCGCAACGACGCCGAGATTTGGTTCGAGCGTTGTGAATGGGTAATCCGCGATTTTCGGCTTCGCAGCGGAGAGGCGCGAGATCAGGGTGGATTTACCGGCGTTTGGAAAGCCTACGAGCGCTACGTCCGCGAGTAACTTCAACTCGAGCCGAAGCTTCAGTAAGTCGCCTGGTTTACCATCTTCGTGTTCCGTTGGCGCTTGGTGGGTAGATGTGGCGAAGCGCGCATTTCCGCGTCCGCCACGACCACCCTCGGCTACGGTGAAGGTCTGTCCTGTAGCCGTGAAATCCACAATTTCTTCGCCGGTTTCCGCGTTGTACACAACCGTGCCGACGGGCACCGCCACTTCGATGCTTTTGCCTTCCCGGCCGGTACGGTTACTGCCTTCGCCGTGGCGCCCTCGTTCGGCGGTGTGTTCGGGGTTATAGCGCAGATGAAGAAGGGTGTTGTAGTGTTCGCTTGCGACTAGAACGACATCGCCGCCGCGTCCGCCGTCGCCGCCGCTTGGCCCGCCTCGCGGAACAAACTTCTCGCGCCGGAACGCCAGACAGCCATTGCCGCCATCGCCAGCTTTTACCGTTATGAGAACTTCGTCAATGAACACTGCTTAGAAAAAGAAAGCGAGCCTCGGAAAGGCTCGCCCTGTATTCAGTCTGCTCCGGCTAGGATAGCCGAAACTGGAATCTAGTTAGGAAGCCGCTTCGCTCGCGGCAATAATGTTTACGAATTTGCCAAGCCGGCCGCGATCACGGAACTCTACCGTGCCCGGAACGGTGGCAAA
>JBJMGJ010000095.1:0-11934 GCA_045807965.1 Bryobacteraceae bacterium
AAGCACCCGGCGGCTCGAGACTTCGTTGCAGATGCATTCACACACTTGAAGATAATCGCTTACACTGAGCCGGCGAGGCCGCTGTTCGCCAAGGCTGGAATTGGAGAAGACCTCGACGCCGGCTGTCTGCAATTGTCCGACGCCACAGGCGTTTCGAAGTTCATTACGCTCTGTCGGATGTTGCGGCATTGGGAGCGCGAGAAAGTAGTGAAACCGGAACTGGCCTCGGTTTAGCCCGGGCCAGAAACATTGGAGGGCCCGAGAGAACTCCAGCCCTCCCAGCTGCCTTAGAATGCTGCGTGCGGTTGTACCCGCAGCCACGTTCCCTGAGACCTGCGGAGACAGACTGAACACGACGCGTTAGGTCGGGTAATCCACGATCCGGCCATCAGGGCCAGATACTCGGCAGTAGCGAGCTTCCTCCTATCCATCTCCAAGTCCGAAAGTGCTTCAATACTATCCTTGACGAAGCACCAATGCGCTGTTCGGGAGGACCAATGGTGAGCACAAATCGAGTTATGTCGCGCCGCATGATATTGCGCGGCGCATCCGCGGCCGGTGCATCACTGGCGCTTGCGGGTGCGTCTTCGGGATCTCAAGGGGACGAGCATATGGCACCATCCATCGCGAGTCTCAAATCAATGCGCGATCGCGCTAAACCGATCACCGTGAAGGAACGGCAACAACGTATCCAGAAGGCCAGGCAGCTCATGGCTGCCAACAAGATCGATGCCATCCTGCTCGTGGGGGGAACGTCGCAGCTCTATTTCACTGGGATGAACTGGGGCGGCAGCGAGCGCTTGCTGGCTACGGTCGTTCCCCAGTCCGGAAAGGCGTTCGTTGTCTGCCCTGCGTTTGAGGAGGATCGCGCCCGCGAACAGTTGAATCGCGGACCACTCGAAGACGCAACGGTCATGACGTGGCAGGAAGACGAGAGCCCCTACCGGCTGGTCGCTTCAGGTCTGAAAGCGCTGGGCAAATCTGGAGGGACGATTGGGATCGAGGAACGGACGCCGTGGGTCTTTAGCGAGGGGATTGCGAAAGCCGCTCCAGGCGTGCGTCTCACGTCGGCAACACCGGTTACCGCTGGTTGCCGCACCATTAAGAGTCCTCACGAACTCGAGTTGATGCAGATTGCGAATGAGGCCACGCTCAAGGTTTACCAGGCCGTCTACCATGCCCTAAAGCCTGGTATGACACAAACCGAAGCATCGTCTCTAATCTCGGCCGGTTATGCCAAAGTTGGATTCCCGGGCGAAGCCAGCGTCGAAGTTGGTCCGTACACTGCGAACCCTCACGGGTCAGCTACTCCGCAAGTCATCCGGGAAAACACAATCATCATGATCGACGACGGATGTACGGCGGAAGGCTACAACTCCGATATCACGCGAACATTCGTGCTGGGCAAACCAACGGACAAGATGAAGAAAGTTTTCGACATCGTGCGCCGGGCCCAGCAAGCGGCTCTAGCGGCCGCCAAACCCGGAGTGGAATGTCAGGCCGTCGATGCCGCTGCTCGCAAGGTCGTGGAAGATGCGGGATTCGGACCGAACTACAATTTTTTCACGCACCGTGTAGGTCACGGAATTGGAATGGACATTCACGAGTGGCCTTATCTCGTAAGAGGCAACACTCTCAAGCTGCAGCCGAACATGACCTTCAGCGATGAACCCGGCATCTATATCCGGAACGAATTCGGCGTTCGGATTGAAGACGACATGCATATCACCGAGAGTGGCGCCGAGCTATTCACGCACCCGGGCGCCTCTCTCGAGCATCCGTTCGCCTAAGCTGGCACAGTCTCCTTCTCCGGTTGCATCTTTTCAGATTTCGTCTCGGGCATCTTGAACTGATAGAAAAGGCCCCCAACCGCGGCGACAGCCGCTAAGCCAAGAAAGCTTGCGTTGAAGCTGAGGCTCTTCGCGATCCAGCCGAAAACACTGTTGCTCAAGACGCCACCCAGGCCCATGGCCGATTGCACGGCGCCCTGCAAAAGGTTGAATCGCCCGGTTCCTTTCGCGAGATCCGCGGTAACCAATGTTAGAAGCACGCCATAAATCGCCATAGCGACCCCGTCGAGCGCCTGCAGTCCGATCAGGTAATACTCGTTGTGGCTCGCGACAGTGAGGGCGTTTCGCGCGACGAGAAATGCGAAGCCTACAAGAAACAGAGGCTTTCGTCCCCAGGACTCCGCCAACCTTCCACTGAATGCCGAAACCGCCACCATCACCGCTTCCGCGACCACCACGGACGCCGCTACTTGCCAAGCCGATCCCTTACCGTGTTTGGCGCTGCTGAGAATTTCGCCGACCAGCGGTAGAGTGGCGGCATTCGCGGCATAGAAGAGCACGACGCAAACGGCGAAGGTAACAACGCGTTTATCTTTGAGAAGATCGCGCCAGCTTTGCCTTTGCGGTTCAGTCTTAGGATCACCACCTTCATCACCGCCTCTTGCAGCTTCATAGCTGACATCTTTTTCGTTGATGAAATACACTGACGGTGCCATCCCGGCAGCGAACATCGCCGCGCCATAGAAGATGCCCTGCAGGGCCAGTGCGGTGCCCACTGCTCCGGCGGCTACAGCAAAAGCAACGTTTCCCCCGTGTGTGAAGACTTCGTTACGCGCCACTCGTTGCGCGAACTGATGTTTCTCCACCATCCCGAGCGCGAACGCTGCTGTAGCGGCCGGGAAAACTGTCACGGCACAACCAATGACGGCTTGAACCGCAAATTGCGTCCAGAAATTCGGTAGCAGCACGATCCCGAGGGCGCCGATCGCCACGACCACGCCGGCTGCACCCGTTAGCAGTTTCTTATGGCGCGACTCGTCTACCCAGTAACCGACAGGGCCCTGGATTATCACGCCCGCAATCGACTGACACGCGATCAATGTTCCGATCTGGCCCGGGTTCCAATGGCGAACGGCCGTATAGAAGATGGCCATAAACGGGCCGAGACCCGTTTGTATTCCCGCATTACAGAAATTGAGTGCATCAAGAGCCCGGAGGCTGCGTGCCTTTGGTTGTGTCACAAATCAGTTCTCAGAGATAGATAAAGCTAGTCGCGACAGGCGATGGGCCGTGCGATGTCCTCGAGTGACTTTCCTTCTGCGCTCACGCCGAGCGTAGCTTCCACTAACCCGCCCGCAATCATCACAGCCGCACCGGCAATGTATCCCCAGAAGAGAAGCGTTCTCGAGCCGGTTCCTACGATGTACCCGTAAAGGGCAGGACCCGCCACACCGCCGACGAGCGTTCCGCAAGCGTAGAAGATCGAAATCGCAACAGCGCGGATCTCAAGAGGAAAAACCTCGCTGACCGTCAAGTAAGCTGCGCTTGCGGCAGACGAAGCGATAAAGAAGATGACGCTCCAGCACACGGCTTGCGTGAAAGCGGTAAGTACGCCTAATTGGAAAAGCCACGCTGTGACGGCCAGAAGGGCGCCGGAGCTGACGTACGTGATCGTGATCATCGGTTTTCGGCCAACCGTATCGAAGAGCCGGCCTATCGTAAGTGGCCCGACCCAGTTGCCGAGCGCCAACGGAATAAGGAACAGACCGAGCTTTTCCGCCGCAACGCCGTAATACTTGAGAAGCACCAAACCGTACGTAAATAACACCGCGTTGTAGAAGAACGCCTGGCTCACCATCAGAGAAAATCCCAGGATGGATCTGCGCCTGTGCTCATACGCCATTGCGCGCCAAACCTCGGCGAGTGGCGTGACCTTGCGGGTTACCAGCTTGATCTTCTTATCAGCTGGCCCTAGTGACTGGTGGGTGCTGGCCGTGACCTGTCGCTCGATATCGTCCACCACTTTGTCTGCCTCGCCCGGCTCAGAATGGATCATCAACCATCGAGGGCTCTCCGGCACGTATCGCCGGAGCACAAGGACAACAGCCCCGATCGTTGCTCCAATGAGAAACGCCAATCGCCAGCTGAACTCGGGAGAAATCGATTTCGTGTTCAGAAGAAAGAAAGAAGCAACGGAACCGACGGCGGAGCCACCCCAGAAGGTCGAATTGATGAGCAGGTCCACGTGACCACGCATCCGCGCCGGAATGAGCTCGTCGACAGCGGAATTTACCGCGGCATACTCGCCGCCAATACCCGCTCCGGTCAGCGCTCGAAACAGGGTGAAAGTGAAGAAATTCCAGGAGAATGCCGTAAGAGCCGTCGCGACAAGATATAAGGCGATAGTGATGGTGAATAGCTTCTTGCGGCCCCAGCGGTCGGTCAGGTAACCGAATACGAGAGCCCCCAACACAGATCCCGCAAGGTAGTAAGTTCCGCTCAGCCCCAGTTCCGCGTCGGTGAAGCCCAGCGTATCCGGACGCTTAAGAATGCCGGCCAGCGATCCTGCCAAATTGCTTTCCAGGCCGTCAAGCAACCAAGTCACACCTAGCGAGACAACAACGAGCAGATGCCAACGGCTCCACGGCAACCGATCTAGTCGCGTTGGAACATTCGTCTCGATGCAATCGCTGATGTACGCTGGCTGCGCGTGACTTGCCATCTGCCGAACCTCCTCGTAGGCCAAGGACTCGATACTGTGATCGAGATGACTGCGCAATCGTTACGCGTCATTCAAATGAAATTCGTTAATTCGACTTCAATTCCTGAGAGCCAGACTCGCTTAACACGAAGGGCACGGTCGAGGATGACGAGATCGGCTCGTTTTCCTACTTCAAGGCTGCCAATATTGTTGGCCAGGCCGACGCGTTCCGCTGGCGTTAGGCTTGCCATCCGGATGACTTCCGCCAACTTCGCGGACGTGCCATTGACCATTGTGCGAACCATGGTGTCCATCCCAACCACAGAACTCGCTAAGCCCTGACCTGGTACAAATCCGACGTTGCCATCGCTCTCGACCCACGGGCCATCCTCGCTTGAACCGAATCGGTAGTCGCCTGGCGGCATGTCAAGGGCGCGGTTGCAATCCGTTACCAAACACAAGCGTGAAGCGCCTTTGCTGCGAAATGCAAAATCGAGCAACTCCGAAGAGAGATGTTGCCCATCGGCAATCACCTCGGTGCTCATCTCCGGATTTGCCAGAACGAATTGTTCCATGCTGGCCTGCATCGGCGTGCCAAACCGTATGCGCAGCGAGGTTACTGAACTCATGGCACACCAGAAGTGGTCCACGTGACGAACGCCGGCATTGAATGCGACCTGCATCTCGGTCCAACTTGCGTTAGAGTGTCCGCACGTTATCAGGCATCCGCGCTCCCGTGCTGCCCGGTAGAAGAACGAGGCGCCGGGAAGTTCCGCGGCACAGGTTGCGACGCGTATGATCCCGAGGTTGAAGAAGTGCTGGTATTCTTCCGGATCCGGATTTCTTCTGCCCTCCAGAGAGTGACAGCCCACCTTCTCCTCGGCGAAATACGGACCATAGAAATGGATTCCTCCGATCTGCGCGCCTTCTGCGGGAGACCATGTGTCGCGCACTGCCATGCACGACTCAACCATTCTTTCTAGTTGCGCCGTTGAACCTGTCGTGGTCGTGGGAAAGATTGTCGTCGTGCCGTGGCGAAGATGCGCGCGATTGGCAATCCGCACACCCTCACGTGTGCCGTCCATGTAGTCTGCGCCCGCTCCTCCGTGGACATGGATATCTACAAAGCCGGGAACGATGTATCCATCGCCAGAGTCAATGACACCGCGCTCCGTGTTCGGGTCCTGCGTGCTATCAATGCGTGTGATCCTGCCGCCCTCGACGGACAGGAATGCGTTTGGAAGAATGACTTCCGGCAAAACAACATTGCCGTGAAGGCAGATACGCCCCGAGTTGTCCATGATTTCCAGGGTAGGGCACAGAACCGGAGATCTCCTCTTGCCTCGAGTTAGCGTCCGCGTGACTTTGTGCGATGGACCGCAAGTGCACCCAACTCCGCAAAGACAAGAAGCTTAGCGGGACTCTTCCCACTTTCGTTCGTAAGGCGCCCGCCCTGGGCAAGAATAACGGACTTCGTTCCCCGGCATCCGGGTCCAGCCTGGAAGCCGGGGTAACCGGCTACTGAGCCAACGTAAGGGCCGCATCAGTACGGCATACTGCGAACGCTTATGTCAGCGCTCTAGCCGAGCGTTCGAGATATCGGCGGAGTTCCAGTATCGTTCGCAGTCATGGCGAGAATCAGCGTTTCCATCACGATCCGGTCATCTTTGTAGCCGTCCCGAAAATTGCGGTCTGTTGCGTAGATCAATTCAAGTGCTTTCGAGAGCCGTTCCTTAGTGAACGCGTTCGCAGTAACAACGACCTGCTCCGCGCGCTCTCGCCACATGCGCACGCCAAGTTTGAGGAAGAAGTTCTGTGCTTGCTGAGAAGAACTGATACGCGCTTCTTTGGCAGCTAGAGCCAGCCGGAACTGAGTGCTGAGGAACGTAAGTGCGAGCGGAAGATACTCACCTTCCCGAATTAAAAGGTCAACCGAACGGAGCGCCCCGGTACGATCCCGCTTACCCAGCGCATTGACCAGGGTAAAGATCGTGCTTTGTGCGGCATTCGGTACCAGTGTTTCAAGATCTTCCGAAGTGACAGCTCTCTCTTTACCCACGTAAAGAGCCAGCTTCTCGATCTCTCCAGCTAGCCTGTTCGCATCGCCACCGACCGCGTCGAGTAAGATCGCCAGCTCCGCATTTCCCAACTTTAAATTGTGCTGCCGTGCAAGTTGCTGGGCCAGAGAACGGCTGGATTCCGGAGTGTAATGGCGGAACTCAACCGTCCCCGGCACCGCGGAGAAGAACTTCTGCACGCGCTCGAGCTTGGCCCGGTCGTCTCCCGCGAAATCATACCGGCTGCATTCGAACACCACGACTGTACCGGGACAAGGCGCCTTCAGATAGTCGCTCAATTGCGAGCCGGAAGAATGGCCGCTTCCACCCTCATGGTCCTCGTTTGCGGTGATCCGCCGAGGCAGTGCAAGTTCCGCACTCGATATCCAAAGCACGCGCTCGGACGAGAATAAGGAAAGGGATCTCGCATCATCTAAGGCTTCAGTCAATGTGCAGCTTTCGAGATCAACGTGACTGAATCCATCGCCGCGCGATTCCGGCGGCAGCACTCGCTCAACCAATGCTTTGCGGCAGATTCTCCGCTGGTAACCTTCCTGTCCGAGGAACAGGCAGGCTGGCGCCGGGGCCTGTTTCGCGATCCGAGCGAGAAATTGCTCAGGGGTCATGGGAAGTTCGGCCGCATGCTAAAAAGCCTCGACGACCGCGCTAACTACATCGTGCGCAACATCCCGGCTCACGCGATCGAAGGCGGGCCCACTTTCGTCGAAGAACTGGTGCGGATCCACGGCGATGCTGTAATTCTGGCGAAAAGCCATATTATTCCGGGTGAACAGCACCCTCCCGGTAACTCGCTCGGACAAAGTGATTGAGATCGCAACCAGGACCTGTACGCTAGTGGGTTTTCCTGAAGTCGGGTCGAAAATTGTCGGATACACCTGAGCAGCGTTCAAGTTACCCCTTAGGATTGCATCAGCCTGGGTGGGGTCCGTCACCACTCGGAAACGCGTTTTAGCGATGAACTCCCTGCCGATTTCCTGGGGCAACACATCGAGGAGCCGATATCGAAGCGAAGCGCTAAGGAAGGCGGGAATCGCGATCGTTTGAATACTTTTTGGAATGAGAACCGCCTGGCCGCCTACGTGATACCCGCAACTCGCGACCAGAACCGTACCCGGAACCAACAGTGAGCAGGCCCGTCTTCTTGTCACCGTTTGTTCTCTAATGGGGGAAGAAGCTCGGCTGCCGATTCGGCGGTGATGCGCAGGTTATCCATAGCGATCCAAATCCAAGCCGCGCGAGAGTTGTTGCGATCCACCCGGATATCTCCCGCCGCCAAACCACTTTGCGCGGCGGCTCCCACGTTCGTCGGCGGGTCCTGATCTGCCGACCGAACTTCAATCTGGGCCGTCGCGAGCGCTTCGCTCAATTCTTCCGCGTTCACATCAGTTTCGAACTCCACCCACACGGACATGCTGTATCCGTGGAATACGGGAGCTTGCACCAAGCGGATGGATGGCATTGGAATGGTTGCCCGATTGGGGTGCCGACTCAACACAGTAGCCAGATCCCGCTCAATCCGCTGTTCGGCGTCGGATAACTGCACCGGCGCGTCGCCTCCGTATTGTGGCAGCAGATTAAAACTCAGCTGCGCATCGAAGACTTCCTTCGGCAGGGTCTTGAAGGCCAGTAGGTTGGTGGTCTGATTGTGAAGTTCCGAGATTCCGCCCTTCCCACGTTCGCTGGCCGGTTCAAGGATATTGATGATCGCGGATCGTACTTTGCGGTATCGCGACAACCGACCCAGCACCATGGCAACCGCCGTCGCCGCGGGATGCGCAATCACGAACAGCCAGGTATCGGGCTTCGCTAACTCTTGAAGGAAAGGCGCTGTAATCCGAGCTTCTGGCTTGCTCTCCAGCAACCCGGTACAGTCGATGATGGCCGGCTTCCGACCAGCCTGCTTCACCAACTCGTATGTTTTCTCAGCGCCCGCCGGCGTTCCGGCGAAGAGAAGAGCGAAATCAGATTGGATGGCCCCGACGGTGAGCGGGTCCAGGTAGACGGCCTCCCCGTCTTTCTCTCCAAAGTTTCCCTCTCCGCTTGCCGCGAAGGTCTTAATTGACAGATCGGGCCGTCGCTGGTCGAGCACCTCGTTCAACTCTCGACCCATCAAGGTCTCAGCACCGATCAGGGAGATTTCTGTCACAGTTTTTTGTTCAGCCAACTCGTTGTTCCGCAAGCGCGCCAGAGGCGCGCGTCTTTCTCAACCGACGTACCAGACCGCCCGTGCGAATCACAATACCCGAGCCTACATAGAAGATCGCCATCACGAGCAACACCGGCTGCGACCAGAAGACAATCAACACTGCGATTAGCCCAATCAAAAGAACGCTGACGGTAGCTCGAGGTTTTGACACGCTGAGCTGTTTGAAACTTGGATATCGCCAGGAACTCACCATGAGCAACGAAACGATCACAATCAACAGCAGCCAGGCAGCCGAAAATAGGGCACTTCGGACCGGAGCGCTACTGAAGTAAACCACCGCGGCAATGAAACCGGCTCCTGCCGGGATTGGCATGCCTACAAAGTACTTTCGGTCGGGGCGCCCAGGATTTTTGGGCGTGGGATTCGTCTGAACATTGAACCGTGCAAGGCGAACAGCCCCACAAAGCAAGTAAAAGAACGACGCGACGTAACCGGCACGGGAAAGGTGGCTGAGCAGGTCGTTATTGTCCGATGGAGCCACCAACATCACACCCCAGACAAAAGCAAGTATGGCTGGGGCGATGCCAAACGTAATCACGTCGGCCAATGAATCCAATTCACGTCCGAAATCGCTGACTGTGTTTGTCATTCTCGCGATCCGTCCGTCCAGGCCGTCAAAGAACACCGCGAACCCTAATAACCTTGCTGCCAGCGAGAAGTGATTATTAGGACCGTAATTACCAGCGAGGGCCTCGGTGGCTCCTTCTAACGTTTGAAGGACAGCCGCAAAGCCAAGAAATACGTTCCCGCTGGTAAACAACGTGGGAAGAACATAGGCGGCTCTGCGCGGGCGTTTTCGTTCGATTGGACTCGACATTCGATGTCTCTAAATTCAGAGAACCCTTCCGTCCACAGGCGTTGCAAGCACCGTTTTTCCCGCAGAAACCCGGTCCCCTACCTTAACAGTTGTTCTCCATTCAGAGCCAAAGAGCACATCAACCCTTGAACCGAACTTGATGTACCCGATCCGTTCACCGGCGGCTACAACGTCGCCCGCCTGTTTATGACAGACGATGCGCCTCGCAATCAAGCCGGCGATTTGACGGCAGGTCACGCGGCCCCGTGGTCCCTCCACCACTAAGGTATTCTGTTCATTCTCGACCGAAGCCTCTTCGTGGCTTGCCACCAGAAATTTACCTTTGCGGTACAAGACTTCGGTGATCCGCCCCCGAATGGGACTCCTGTTCACGTGCACGTCGAATATGTTTAGAAAGATGCTGATCCGTGTTTCTGCCGGGCTGAGTTGTTTGATGGCTACAACCTTGCCGTCGGCCGGAGCCACAATCGCATCCCCGGTGGGGGGGATGCGATCCGGATCCCGGAAGAAATACAGGCAAAACGCCGCTAACACGTAGAACGGGATTCCCACCCAAGGACTGATGAAGTAGCCGAGCCCCAATCCTAGGCCGATCAATCCCGCCGCGTAATATAGGCCGTCCAAAACAATACGCAAGACTCCATTTTATCGTGGCCCTGGCGCTCTCTCCTCAGTCGAACCCATTCAGCAGTAGTGAACAGGTTGCACATCCGTTCCAGTCCGACTGCATCTTCATCGCTGTTCGGCCGATTGCGAAACGAAGGACGACGGGCTGTTATCGAACGTTCGACACCATGCTGAACGAACTTTCTCTTTCGCGCCGACATCTCATTGCGGCTGGAGCGACCGGAATGGCGGCGCTTGCTGCGGCGCAGGAGCTTCCGCCTCCCACTCCGACAGACATAGGAAACACGACGGGAAGTAGAGTAGACTTCCCCGCTTGGACTGCTCCCACCGAACGGCCGACCGGTGGCCCGCCGAATCCGATGCCGTTCGAGAAGCGAGTAGGCTTTGCCGTAGTTGGATTAGGGAGACTTTCACTCGAAAATATATTGCCAGCGTTCGCCCACACGGAGAAAGCTCGGCCGGTCGCGCTGGTAAGTGGAACGCCGGATAAAGCCAAAACGGTGGCGGCGCAGTACGGAATCAAGCCTGAAGCGATTTACAGCTACGAGAAGTTCGAAGACATCCGAAACAATCCCGACATCGCGGCTGTCTACATCGTCCTTCCGAATGCGATGCACAAGGAGTTTGTGCTGCGTGCGGCAAAGGCGGGCAAACACGTCTTTTGTGAGAAGCCCATGGCGACCTCCTCAGCGGATGCCAAGCAAATGGTCGAGGCTTGCCGCAGCGCCGGGAAGTTCCTCATGATCGCTTATCGGTGCCAATACGAACCGTACAACCGGAAAGTCATCGAGCTTCTAAGGCAGCGAAAGTACGGAACGGCAAAACTCATCCGCGCAGTCAACGTTCAGAACATGGCGGCCCCGGAGCAATGGCGGTTGAAGAAAGTGATGGCCGGAGGTGGCTCACTCCCGGACGTTGGAATTTATTGCCTGAACGCGGCTCGCTACCTGACGGGTGAAGAACCGGTAGAGATCAACGCACAAATCTACACCACCCCGAACGATTCGCGGTTCCGCGAAGTGGAAGAGACCGTCTCCTTCTCCCTTCGATTCCCAAGCGGCGTGATTGCGGATTGCGCTACCAGCTATGGAATGCATGAGTCGCGTTACCTGCATGTTCATACCGACGCGGGAAACTTTCAGCTGGAGAACGCGTTCGCCTACGAGGGTCAGCAGCTTCGCGTTGCACATCGGGATGGCAAAGCGGAATCGCTTGACCAGGTCCGGCTAGGGCAGAAGAATCAGTTTGCACTCGAACTGGATCACATGGCCGACTGCATCTTGAACAACCGCAGGCCTCACACTCCGGGGGAGGAAGGTCTCCAGGATCACGTGTTGATGGAAGCAATCTATAGGTCTGCGTCGATGAAGAGGCCGGTTTCGCTACCCCAAGTGGAAGGTAGGGATGTGACACGCGGACCAGCACCCGAAGAGAGCTAGGCCCAGCATCTCACGGTGCGCGGAAATTGACCGGAATCTGCGGAGGGGGAGAGCGCTTACCGAGCTTCGACTGTATCAGCTGGACAGGGAGTCGAAGCTCGGTCCGCGAGAGACATCTCAGAAAAACCGTGGACCTTGGCTTTCGCCTGAGGCTTTCGGAGTCTCTTCTACTAGTTGCAAACGGGCCGGGGGATTCTCACGAAACTACAATCCTCAGATTTTCGCGATCAAAGCGGCCAACAGGCCTATCCGGTCGACAACACGGTCGAGCAAGAT
>JBJMGJ010000096.1:0-14729 GCA_045807965.1 Bryobacteraceae bacterium
ATAAGCCCGCCGGTCCCGAACTTTACTTTCAAGTGCGACAAGTGGCGAACCAGTTCCTCGGAGGGAACGTAAACTTTGTCGTCCGCGCCTCGAATGATTCCGCGTCGCTGGAAAGCTCGATTCGCAATGCCGTTCGTGAATTGGATCCGACCCTGCCGGTCTACAATCTTTGGTCCATGAATGAAGTCGTGTCGAAGTCGATGGTCCAACCACGCTTCCTTGCGCTACTGCTGGCGACGTTCTCCGGTATCGCGCTGTTCCTGGCTGCGATTGGTATTTACGGCGTGATGGCTTATTCAGTGGCGCAGCGCACGCAAGAGATAGGAGTGCGAATGGCGCTGGGGGCGCGACCGCTTCACGTGTTGCGACTCGTCCTCGGACAGAGCCTGGTCATGTTGCTCATCGGCACAGTCATCGGGTTGGCAGGCGCATTTGCGTTGACGCGATTGATGCGCACCCTGCTGTTCGAGATAACGGCGACTGACCCGCTGACCTATGTAAGTGTAATTGGGTTACTGACTGTCGTCGCATTGCTGGCGTGCTACATCCCCGCGCGTCGCGCAGCGAAGGTTGATCCATTAATCGCTCTAAGATACGAATAGGTTAGGCACGGTGCGACGCTTCCGGTTGCGCCTCAACCGGAAGCGGTGTTTGCAGATTGTCCGTCACGTTCGCAAGGCGCGCTGGACACGAGCTGGGATAGGAAAACGAGGCGGGCTCCGCATCATCTACTATGTGCGTTATGAACCCAATGAGTTCTGGATGCTGACACTCTATGCGAAGGCGAAGCGTGAGAACGTCCCTGCTCATATTCTGCGGCAATTGTTAGAGGTGTTTCGAGATGGCTAATAAACTTACTGGAAAGGCGCTCGCTAAGTTTGAGGCCGAGCGCGACGTGTGGCAAGAAGTCCTGGATGGTGTACGCGAGATTAAAGCTGGTGGGGGGAGGCGAAGGAAAGTTGAGGCGAAATCGCATATTGTTCGCGTGCGGCTGAAGAGTGGATTATCGCAGGCACAGTTTGCCGCGGCACTGGGAGTTTCCAAGCGCACCTTGGAACAGTGGGAGCAAGGACGTCGGGAACCATCTGGTGCCGCCAAGCAGCTCTTGAAGATCGTCGAACGCCATCCCGAAGTATTAATTGAGGTGGCCGCGTGAGAAAGACAGGTCATTTTTTGCAGCGGGAGCCGAACAAGTGGTTCGATCTCAGTATCGAACGCGTCGGTGCACTCGCTGTTGGGATTGCTTATCGCTTCGCTCCTCGGCGCGGTTAACTGCAGGTTAGCACGCCATGAAAACGTCGAACCCTCTTAGCACTTATTGAATAGAAGCAGAGTGAGAATATGCACCGGGGTTTTAGACTGTCTCGGTTCTGCACAGCCTGCACGTTTTGCACCTGCGGCACTCCGTTGTGCCTTACTTGTGAGAGGCTGTTACTAGCTTGAGACTCTTATCGTCGAGAACATTACGATGATCGAGCCGTATGTGAACGGTCAGGGCTTCCTGATCGTCAGTTCGTACGTGTTGCCCAAGTACCGCACGTAAAATCGCGTCTTCCCCGTTTCGAGGAAGGCATTCAGGCGAGCACTCGTCGAGTAATCGCGGTGGGTATAGTAGCCGAATGAGTCTTTGTCTATTTCTTCACCAGGATTGGCGATGGCTCTTTCAATGTCCTGGAAAATTCCCGACTCCATCTCGCCCTTGGCGATGCTGAACAACGCGTCCTTGTCGAGATCGGTCCTCGCGGCCTCCTCTTGGCTTAGGCGCCGCGCCACGATCGTGGGTGTTTTGGGGTAATAGCCAAGACGTTGCATGTCTTTCACAATCCGAAGGAGCGCCTGATTCTCGCCCATACCCATCGCCTTGTATTTTTGCAGTAGCTCTTCGTGGGTCCGCATCATAGCCTGGTCGCGCTCCATCTTCGGCCTTCGAGACTTCTCCACGATTTGGCTAAGCGGAACACCGCCCGGGTAAAGCGATCGTAGTCTTTGTTTTTGACTAACACCTTGACGCTACTCGTGACGTGGTTGTAAGCGACAATTGCGACAGAAAAAAAGTAGTGGTCTCCCGGAACCTCAATCAACTCCCAGTCGCCGAATAGCGGCCACTCGTCAAAGCCGCCCACCTCGCAGTTCGACTCTTTCCAGGAATGGGAAATCTCCGCGGCGTGTTGTGCCTCGACCCACACGCCCAACGACGAGTACGCTTTTGCCAGGGGCACCTGGTGAACGGTCAGACACACGCTGAATTCGAGTTGCCCTTCCTTTGTAAACCTCAGCCGGGCCTCGGGAACCTGGAAGGGACTCCCGATGGCTTCATAACTCCGCCCCTCAATCGGCGACGGTGAGAGCTGAATAAGCTCTTCGACCTGGCCGCTCTGGACGAGGAGCCTTTTGAGACTAAACGTGTCCTTCGCCACGAACACGTCGAAGTTGGGCGAGCCGCCGAAGACGAAACCCGGCTCCGTCGTCTGCCTGGCAGTGCCGTTGGTGCGCCGCTCGACGAAGTAGACGTGCTGACCATCCGCCGAATAAACTGGCGCGAAATAACCCTCATAACTCGCCGCCCCACGCTGACTCACCGCTCCACGCACGAAGACCCAAGCCAGCACGACGAGCAGGGCGCCCATCACCACGCTTGCGAGCACGATCTTTTTCGAGAGGTCAGTCATAGAATTGGGCCACACGTCGCCTGCCCAGCCCGTCCCGCTAGGGACTCGGCCTTCATTCTACTTCATTCCATTTCGGCCCGAGTGTGAGTTTTCAGAAGTGGATGCGAATGAAAGGGATCAAATCGGAGTTTTTCAGAGAAGTGGTTTCAGAATATATAGAAGAGGATGCGAACAGTGTCGCGGCACCAGTCATCCAACGAAGAACTGGATCTCTCTGGGAGAGACGCGTGGGACATGGCCGGATGGACCAGTATCACCAGGCTCACGGACGCGCGGTGAAACGGATTTATCGCTACCTCTCCGTCGCGACGCGCAACGGCGACTTACATAAGACCTCACGCCACGCTGCATCCCTGAGAAAAGGCGTGACGGTTAACGGTTGCACTTCTCAAAAAGCGGACCACTAGCCGCGGGACTTTCTTCATCCATGTGATGCATACCGTCGCGTTTCTGAGTATTATTAAGCACTTTTGATAGATACTTAGGATGTTCGGCGCTTCCTGTTGAGTAGAACCTTGCGAAGTTAAGAGCCCAAACTCAACTTATTTAAGACGAGGACGCCATGAACCTGGTCAAGGAAGTCGTAACGGAGCTGGCCGCGTTGCTGGTAATTGCGGTCTCGGGCGCGGCTTTGCTCGGGGGGTGGGCGCAGTCCAACAATGACGGCGAGAAGCAGTCGGGGCTGCGCTCGACGATCGCGTTCGTAAGTTCGCGCCACGACCCTGCGGCCGATCCAGCCGTCGATGCCCAGCGCGCCTGGCTCGCTGCCGAGATCTACCTGATGGACGGGGACGGCTCGAACCCGCGGCGTTTGACGGAGAACACCTATTCTGATGGCTTCCCAGCCTTGTCGCCAGACGGGACACGGATCTTGTTCGACAGCAATCGGCTGCGGGCAGAGGGGGAACCCTTCAACACGTCGGATCTGTTCGTAATGAACGCCGACGGCACCGGGCAGACGTCGCTCGTGCGGGGCAGCTCCGCAACCTGGTCTCCGGACGGTCAAAAGATCGCGTTCCACGGCTCGGCGTCCGGCACGAACAAGCCGATCAATCCCTTACCGGGCGCTGCGACAACGGATAGCGATATCTTTGTCATGAACATAGATGACTTCCTCAAGAACCGGACGCGGCCGAAGAACATTACAAACAACCCGGCGGCGATCGACGACGATCCGGACTGGTCGCCCAAGGGGCAGAAGATCATTTTCACGAGTCACGCCGTCACCGACAACACCGACAATCACGTCACTGCCGAGATTTATGTGACCAACGCGGACGGGACGGGCAAGCCGACGCGCCTGACTAACAACGCCGAAGAGGAACGGGCCCCATCATGGTCCCCGGATGGAAGGCGCATCGTCTTCTGTTGCAGGCGGGGCGGTCCCGATTTTGAGATTTGTGTCATGAACGCGGACGGCACGGGACAGGTGCAGTTGACCAACAATACAATCGGCGACTTGACGCCCTCGTGGTCACCCGATGGCAAGAAAATCGTGTTCCACAGGCGTGTGGGGGGACGCGGTCAATTCCAGCTCATTTTGATCAATGCGGACGGGAGCGGCGAGAAACAGCTTACCTTTCCGCCGGGGCTCAACGCTTTTCCAAACTGGGGCGAGGTCCGCGTCCGAGCGCCCGCCAAGTAGAACGCTTTCTAGTTCCTGAGTGCAGAATAACTTGCGTGCGTGGTAGCAAAGGCGCGCACAAAGTTTCAGACGAAGAGATTACTTCCATCGTCAACTACGTGCGCTGCTTTGCCTGAAAAGTCAGAAATGCGCACTTGGATCGGGTCAGTACCGTAACGCGGTAGCGTCGGGTGAGTCTTGCGTATTGCGATATTCTTAGGAATACTGATGCCCCACGTGCGACCCGACGCTACCGCGTTACGGTACTGACCCGATGTCAACAGTGATTTCCGACTTTTGAGGCATCTATGAAGCGTCTGTCGATGTCAAGAACTTTTTGACAGAGCTCGACAATGACGCCAAGGCGCCCTTGGTATTTGTAGTTCGATAGCTTGCTCTTTGACATGAGACTGTTTTGGTTCTACCGCAGTTAGCGGTCCTCAAGTGATCAAGGCTGACGAGCCACGATCAATCATCTATGCGGTCATCCTCCATGAGGTTTGCTCCGCACTCTACTGAGCCAGGAAGTGACTGTGGAAACGCGGAGCGCGTGTCCCGCAGTCCTCACTTCCGCGATTACTTTCCTCGCGCAGGAGACTCCTGGGGTTCAGTAGAGGCTGGCTGCCCAATCAAAGCCGCGGGTATTTGCGGCCCTTGCCTCAAACGGGCAAGCCGAGCTGCGACGGCTCGACGGCGGAATTCCGCATAGTCGATCTCATCTCGCATCATGATGTAAGCGCGGATGAGAAGTTTTCTGGCGGCTGCCACTTTGGCCTTTGGCCGGCCACGGCGTTGCGCCAGACGTTGATAGAAACGCTTTAGGTCTTCGTCTTTTCTGACAGCGATGTTGGCTGCTTCGACCAGCAGGTAACGCAGCACGCGTGAACCAGCTTTGCTAATCCCAAGGAAGTGTTTGCGCTCCGCGGAAGAGCGTTCCAGGGGATCGAAGCCGGCATAGGCCGCCACCTTGCGCGTATTGCGAAAGCGCGCCACCGGCTGCAGGGTGTGCACCAGACACAGGGAAGTGAGCAAGCCGATACCTGGGTGCGTGCGGAGCCGCGCAATCGAAACATCGTTTTGGCTGGCGGCCTTTAACCAAGTCATCGCCTCCAACACTTGTTGATTGAGTGGCTCTAGCAGTTGCCACCAATGTGCTCGCTGCCACTCCATCGCCGGTGACATCACTGCGGCATCGAGTTCAGCTTTGCCTTCGCGGGTAAACAAACGGCCACGCCTGGCTATCCCGGATTGCAGTGCTAAGGACTGCAGACTGTTCTTGCTCATGGTGCGCATCTTGATCAGCTTCTGCCGGTAGCGCAGCATGCGCATTACTTCGCGGCTCTGCAGCGACGGTCGATGCAAGCGAGGAAACTCATCATGGAGCATTAAATCCAAAATGAGTTCGGCATCGCGGCGATCATTCTTCTGGCGCCAGCGAGCCCGGCGCCGGATCTCGGTGGCATCGCCGAGCCAGACTTGGTGACCTAATTCCTCGAGCAGTCGCTCGAACCAGGGACTGTAACCGCTGGCTTCCAGCCCCACGATCACCTGGCCGCTGAATTGCTCGTAGAAAGTCCGCACCGCCGTTTTGGGTTCGTGCTTAAGTGCAGTGGTGACGAGTTCACCAGTTTCAGTTGTCAAATAACAGATCGTCTGTTGTCGTGCATGAAAGTCAACGCCAATATATATTGTGTTCATAGCGCCTCCTTTCAGTCTCTTGTCAAAGACCAGCCCTGAGTTTACTCAAGGCGGGAGGCGCTTGCTTCATAACATCAAAGCTGATTCCCTTCATCATTTCGTCGGGGACCGGAGCCGAGATCGAGAAGCCGCTGGCGATTGTGGTGGTCGGAGGACTGGTGACGCGCCCGATCAAGATCGTGATTTTACCAATGGTATACGAGTGGGTAGAGCGCCGCGCCGCCCGAAGAGCCGGGGCGACTCTTGCATAAGTGACTTCTCTAGCTGAATTGCGCAACGGAGTTAACTCCGTTGTATGAATTCAGACCAAATGATGAGTCCTTGTGATTATTGAAATGATTGGTGCCGAGGACGAGAGTCGAACCCGCCCGTCCTTTCGGACAACGGATTTTAAGTCCGATTTCACCGTACTTACCACAGCACTCTCTTCGATAAATTCTTACCGCACATCACGAGAGCAGGATCTCAGCACATTTCAATGAATTCCAAAAGGGCCTTCTGAAGCACCCCAGGTGGCATAGATTTTCCAGTTATTTGCAAAGCAGAACCAGGAAATTACCCCCAACCAAAATAAATACGAGAAAATTCTTCTTCAACCCGAAAAAACAACCTGCTCGATTGTCTTAAGAGCAGAGGGTTATTAGTCGTTCCTGGGATAGGTCGGATGCCAGTCATTAACCCGGTTCGTTCTAGCGGACTAGCCCGAGATGGTTAAGCACGCGACCGCGATCCCAGGCTCATAGATCATGCCGTTTCGTCGCTTTCTTAAGAAGGCCAGCACGGGCACTGCGGCGGAGCTTTGCGTTGAAACTGAAACCCTCGAATTAAGACTGGATACTTTGTCGCTCGAAAAGAAAGTCACAGCCTATTTTGAGCAGTGGCGTGATCCCGTTAATCGCTATGTGGTTGCGGCTTTCGGCGATCCGGAAGAAGCGGAGGAGATTACGCAAGAGGCTTTTCTCCAACTGTACCGTCAACTTCACAGTGGCCAGTCAATTACTAACGTGCGCGCGTGGGTATTTAGAACAGCGCACAATCTGGCCGTCAATCGGATCAAGTCTCATCAATTCATTGAGCTGCTCGATGAAGATAGCTGGGAAGAATTACGCGGAACAGTTGTGGACGCAGCGCCCAATCCAGAACAGCGGCTGCTGCGACTGGAGAAGTTCGGTCGGCTGCGGACAGCCATCGCACGGTTGACTCCGCCTGAACGGCAGTGCCTGCACTTGAGAACTAAAGGTCTTCGTTACCGTGAGATTGCCGATATCCTCAGCCTGGGCACAAGCACGGTTGCCGAAACTCTGTATCGAGTAATTGGCAAACTTACTCAGGAACACAATGGATAATCTTTTTCAAAACAACTCAGGTGAAAAGAGCGAGCATCCGCCTCGCGAGATGCTTCTGCTTTTGGTTGACGGCGAACTTCAAGCCAAAGACGCGACCCAACTCGAAGTGCACTTGGAAGCCTGCTGGCCGTGTCGAGTTAAGACCAAGAAGATCCAGGAAGCGATTGCTGACATTATCGAATTTGACGAACAGGTGCTAACACCTCGACTGGTTCCGCCGGGAGGCTGGCGAAACTTTGACCGGCAACTCAGTCAACTGGTCGCGGCCAGCGGCAAGCAGTCGCTCAGTTCAAGGCTTTTCGGTTCCTTAGGCCGATTCTTTCCCGCAGTTCGCTTTACTGTCGTTCGACATTCATTACCCCCAATGGTGCGATATGCGCTGGCGTCGCTGATGCTGTTAGTCGCAGTGAGTTTGATCGTCTATTTCAAGCATGAACCGACCGTGTCCGCCAGCGAGTTGCTTAACAATGCGATAAACGCCCAGTCGCAACTGATCCGATCGACTAACGATCCAGTCCTCCACCAGAAATTTCAGCTGCGCCGCAAGAATCAAGCATCCACGCGTGAGGAGTCGGTGAGTTGGGAGATTTGGAATGATACCAAGAACTCGCGCGTCCGCCATTTTCTGAACGACGGCAGCCGGGCTATTCCTATCGTTCCCACCTCTGCCCCCACAACCGATCTGCCCCGACAAGACTCGGCGAACGACCTTGTTAATGAATTGGCACAGGTGCTCGCCGTCAATCATATGGACACACAACGGCCGCTTTCCGCCACGTCTTACCAATCCTGGTACAACACGCTGCAGCGCCCACGCGATGAGATCACAAGATCAAGACTTGCTAACGGCCTTGAGGCCCTGACGCTCCGCACTGTCCCTACAACTCCTTTGAGCCCCGGCCAGATTGCGGATGCGATCCTCGTAGTCCGTGCAAAAGATTGGCAACCCACGCAATTGCGGCTCACCGTACAAGCTCAAGATGGAAATCGCGTGTATGAATTGACTGAAGACTTGTCAGAGGTAATGAGTCTGGCTCAAGTCGATCCAACGATCTTTGCTGCTGAATCAGTCGCTTCGGCACCGACGGCGAAGACTTCCCCCAGCCCTACGTCTTCTCCGGCCAAATTGAACCCTATTCCACTGCCATTGACGGTTGAACCGCCTCAAGCCATAGCGACGGCTGATCTGGAAGTCGAGGCGCTGAGCTTATTGAGCCAGGTCGGTGCCGACCTCGGTGAGCAGATCACAGTCGAGAGAACAGCGGAGGGAACTCTTCAAATTACCGGCATTGCTGAAACAGATCAGCGCAAGACCGAGATCATCAACGCACTTGGTTCAATCGCAGGCAATCCCGCTGTGAATATCAAAATTCAATCGGTGACGGAAGCTGTCGCTGATCAGCGTCAGCCGAAGGCGACGCCGTCTCCCAGCGTGCGCGAAGTCGAGATCACGGGCAACACGATCGCCGCCGAGCCGGATCTGCGGACCTATTTCGGCGGCAAGACTGAGGACACTGATCAGGCCATTCGTCAGTATGCAGCAAGGATGGTAAGTCTTTCCGGTCGAGCGATGGATCACCTCTGGGCGATGAAGCGGCTGCTCAATCAGTTTTCGCCCGAAGAGATTCGCGCGCTTAGTCCGGAAGCGCGAGACAAATGGATCAGCCTGATTCGTTCACACGCGCGCTCGTTTCAACAGACGAGTCAGTTGTTACGGCGAGAGCTACAGCCGGTCTTCTTCCCCGGCCAGTCTCTCGGAGCGGCTGCCGAAGAAACGACGATCACGGATATCAATAAGTTGGCGGGACTTGTGAATCAATTGTTCGAATTAGGTTCTACAAATGACCGAGTGGTTCGTTCGGCATTTACGAGTTCAACGGGTGCAGTGATGACGACCGCCATCAAGACTCCGCAATTCTGGCAATCGTTGAGGAACGCCGAGGGCTTGGCCGCAAGAATCGGGCGCGCCCAATAGGCCAATACAGTTCCACGGCTCGTGAAGAAGAACTCTTAATCATTACCCCAAAGACCCAAGCAGTGAAAGGACTCAGTATCATGACACATTGCCGCCTCCTATCGGTTGCCCGCTTATTGTTCGGGATTTGTCTTGTCGTTGCGGCCGCCGCGTGGAGTTCGCCTTCCGCGTTCGCACAATCCGCCACGGCTAACCTGAGCGGCACAATCAAGGACCCCAACAACGCTGTGGTTCCAGGCGCGCGTGTCACCACCACAAACAACGGGACAGGATTGAAAAGAGAAGCAACCACGACCAGCAACGGCACCTTTAGGATCCCTTTACTGCCACCGAGCACCTATACGGTGTCGGTCGTGAGTCCGGGATTTGCTACCGCAGAGATCCAAGACGTGGTACTCAACGTTAGTGACAATTTGGCGTTGAATATTCAATTGCAAGTGGGTCAGGTCGGCGAGATTGTACAGGTGACGAACGAAGCGTCGCTGATTGATGAATCACCGGCGGTGGGCACCGTCGTTGACCGGCAGTTCGTCGGCAACCTGCCGCTCAACGGGAGGAGCATCCAGACGCTGATCAACCTGGCACCGGGCGTGGTCGCGGTTCCGGTCGCACCGAACGGGGGCAGCCCCGGACAGTTCAGCGTCAACGGGCAGCGGACCAACGCCAATTACGTTACGGTGGACGGCATCAGCGGTAACATCGCCGCCACCAACTTCGAGGGCCTGGGTCAACAGGCCAGCGGCTCAATCCCGGCGACGAACATCCAGGGCGGGTTCTCGAACTTGGCTTCTATAGATGCGCTGCAAGAGTTTACGATCCTGACGTCCACGTTCGCGCCGGAGTTCGGGCGCCAGCCGGGTGGGCAGATTTCGCTCTTGACGCGCTCCGGCGCGAACGACTACCACGGCTCGCTCTTCGAATACTTCCGCAACGACGCGCTCGACGCGCGCGACTTCTTTGACCTCGGCAAGCCGCCGCTCCGTTACAACAACTTCGGCGGGACGTTCGGCGGGCCGGTCATCCTGCCGCGGTTCGGCGAAGGCGGCCCGGCACTGTGGAAAGGGCGTAACAAGACGTTCTTCTTCGTCTCGTACGAGGGCCAGCGGTTCGTACTGCCGCAGCCGACCGTCACCTCGACCGTGCCGTCGCTCGCCGCGCGTCAGAACGCCCCCAACGACGTGGCGCGTCAAATATTGAGCGCCTTTCCGCTGCCGAACGGGCCGGAGATTCTGGACGACGAGGGCGCGCCGACTGGCGCCGCATTGTTCGTCGCGACGTTCTCCGACCCCAACAACGCTGACGCGCTGAGCGTCCGCCTCGACCACAGCTTCAATCAGGACTTCACAATTTTCGGGCGGTATAACCGTGCGACTTCGTCGTCGAAAGCGCGCAGTACGACCGACCTCTCGAACTTCACGACGAATGAGCAGAACACCGAATTTCTCACCTTGGGCGCGACGCAAGTTTTCAGCAATAAACTGGTTAACGAAGTACGCTTGAACGGGAGCCGGCAGGAAGGTTTCGCCGGGATCGGGTTCGACGGCTTCGGGGGCGGCGTTCTGCCGCCGCAGTCGATCATCATCCCCGAAGGGGTGGGGGGCCAGAATCGAGTCAGCCCGCTTCTGATATTGGGAGGCGAGGCTCTTCAGTATGCCTCCGGCCCGGTCGTCAAGAATGAGCAGCGCCAAATCGAGGGGGCGGACAACCTGTCCTACACCCGCGGCTCGCACCAGTTCAAGTTCGGCGGCGATTACCGCTGGCTCTCGCCGATCCTCGCTCCGGCCGATCTGATCGTTACGCCGATCTTTACCAGCCTCTCCCAAGTCTATAGCAACAGAGCGTTGTTGCTCTTCGCCGCCAGCATCGCGGGGTTCACGGACGAGTTCAAGACCCTCTCCTTCTACGGCCAGGACACCTGGAAGGTCAGCCCGCGGCTGACGCTGACTTACGGCGCGCGCTGGGAGATCAACCCCGCGCCGACGGGCCGTGGCGGAAAGGTGCCGCTCACGCTCGCGTCGACGCCGGATCTGACACGGCTCGATCAGTCCTCGCTCGCGCTCGCGCCTATCGGCACCCCTTACTTCAAGACGAGTTACACGAACTTGGCGCCGCGCTTCGGTGTGGCGTACCAGGCGGTAAACACGCCGGGGCGCGAGCTGATGATCAGGGGCGGGGTGGGCATCTTCTACGACCTCGGCCAGACCGGCTTCGGGGGCGTCGGGTGGCCGTACGACCGCACCGTCTTTAGATTCTTCGTGCCTGTGCCGGTCCCCGCAAATATCGTCACGTTCCCGCCGCCGGACTTCACGCCGAGCCCGACCAACCGCGCCAGCCACATAGCTGTGGCGGCGCCCGGTTTCACACTTCCCCGCACCTACCAGTGGAACCTGACAGCGGAACAATCGCTCGGTAAGAACCAGTCTCTTTCCGTGGCGTACGTCGGGGCGGCGGGCCGAAAGCTGCTTCGCCAGCTCAGTGTTTCGTTGGCCGAGCCGGGCGAGCTCCCGAACGTCTACTTCAGCCCGAACTTCAGCTCGTTGCTCGTCATCAGCAACGACTCGAAGTCTGACTACCACTCGATGCAGGCGCAGTTCACGCGTCGTCTGTCGCGCGGGCTGCAGGCCCTCATCAGCTACACGTGGTCCCACTCGATTGATGACAGTTCAAGCGACGCGAGCGTCGAGGCGCCGGGCTTCATCTTTCCGACCGCCGTGAATCGCGGCAATTCGGACTTCGACGTGCGGCACAACTTCAGCGGCGCGGTGAGCTACGACATGCCGGCGCCGAAGTGGGGGGGCTTCGCCGACGCGCTGCTGCGGGACTGGTCGCTCAATAGCGTCTTCTTCGCGCGGACGGGACTGCCCTATACCGTCTCGATCGAAGAAGTAAACAATTTCGGTTTCTTCTCGGCGACGCGCCGCCCGGATCTGATCGCCGGAGTGCCGCTCTACCTTAGCGACCCGACGGTCGCGACCGGACGTCGTCTCAACCCCGCGGCCTTCAATTTCCTGGTGCCGAGTCCCGGTATGGGCAGCCTGGGGCGCAACGCCCTGCGCGGACCAGGCGCGTGGCAAATTGATCTTGGTATCCACCGGACCTTCGGTCTGGGAGAGAAAGCAAAAGTCGAGTTCCGCGTCGAGGCGTTTAATGTCTTCAACCATCCGAACTTCGCCAATCCTCAATTCGTGTCGGCATTCGTGGAAGATTCTGACGTCACGATAGACCCACTATTCGGGGTCGTGAATACATCACTGGCGAGGGGCTTCGGCGGCGGCGGGAACACCGGCGGCTTCAACTCCTTGTTCCAGAGCGGCGGCCCGCGGTCGATACAGTTTGCCCTGAGATTTACTTTTTAATGATGGAGCGCGGGCGCGGCTCACTCGTCTACAGCGCCAAAAACTAACCGCGAACAGACACTGGAGGAAGCTATATGAAAAATCTTTGTGTCTCTTCGCAGTTTCAATCTAAGGTTCGCGCTCATGGGTCAACCGGCTCCATCAAGGCATTATCGCGGTAGCAGATATATGAGTAAAAGAATTCTAAAAAATTCGAACAAAACAATTCTGATCCTGAGTTTGATTGCAATCGGTTTTGCAACCGGCGCCGCCGCACAGGGAACCGGAACCACTGCTTCGACATCAACTCCGGCGGCAAAGCAGTCCCTTTCGCCGAAAGATGAGTTGATGAACAAGCTAAGAAGCTCTCTTAAAAACCCGGCGGAATTTACCGCGAATCTTGCCGAGCTTCTTAATAAATATCCCTATGACGATCAAGCCTTCTCTTATATTTATTTGCTCACCGGTTCGCTTAAAAACGAGAAAAATCCTGAAACGGTGCGAACTTTAATAAATCAACTCGTTAAAAATACCGAGCACGTTCCTGAGCCTTTGCAAGCAGATATTTACCGGTACAGCGCGAATATTTTATTTACCAATAGATTCTACGCGGACGCTGCGGATCTATCGCAAAAGACCATTGATTTGCTCAACGAATCGGATCATATCGAATTCAAAAGAAAGCAGTTTGAGGAGCTTCAGACCGAAGCCGCCAAAAAGCAGCGCGAGAAAGAGATGGAGGAGGCGATAAAGAAAAATCCGCAGCTTGAGAAGCAGCTTAAAGAAGCGCAGAAAACGCCCCGCAACCCTCCGCAATTTAATTTAAGTAGAGCCAAGTCTGATTTCGTCGGGGCAAAGACGAATGCTTACAATTCGCTCGGTAAAAGCTTCTGGGAGCAAGGCAAATTCGTGGAAGCGGAAAAAGCTTATCGTGATTCCTTAGCGATAAAAGTAACCAAAGAATCGGCGTTGGGTATTGCCCGCGCCGCGGAAAAAAACGGAGAAAACACCGAAGCGCTGAAATTTGCCACGGTTGCCGCGCTGACAGGCAGGTTAGTGCCTGACGAGATGAATTATTTTCACTCGGTTTATGCCAAACAGCATCAAGGCAAAACTGACGGAGTCGAAGAATATCTCAACGCCGAGTATAGAAAGACTTACCGTAATCCGGTCAGAGGCCAACAATATAAAAAGACCGCAAACCGCAGCGACCGAACAGTTCTAATTGAATTTGTGACGGGTGCGGGCTGCATTCCGTGTATCCCGTTTGACTATACCTTCGAAAGGACTTTAGAGGATTATTCGCCGAAAGAGGTGGCTTTGGTCGTGTACCACACGCACGCTCCGACGATGGATCCGCTGGGTAATAATTCTTCAGATTCCCGCTCCGAGTATTACGCCCTCAATAGCGCGCCGAATGTCTTTATTGACGGCCAGAAGTTTGTAAATGACGGTGATTACAATGGCAGCGAAGATGACAACAAGATTCAAGCGGTCGCGGATGCCGTGTATGCCAATCTAAAAAGCAATCTGGAAATCCCCGCCGAAGCAAAGATTAAACTGAACGCCAAACGAAACGGACAGAAGGTGTCCGTCAGTGCTGAGGCGGGCGAGTTTAAAAACATCTCGGATGACGTTACCTTGCACATTGCTCTCGTCGAGAACGAAACCACCTACAGCGGCGAAAACGGTTTGCGATTCCATCCGATGGTCGTGCGGGCTCTGGCCGGCGACGACGAAAAAAGAATTTTCGGCTTTAAGATCGATCCGGCGAAATCCAACAAATTCGAATATGTTTTCGACGTGGATAAAATCGTCGCACAAAACCTCGCCTATTATGACGTTCACTCGGCGGAACGAATGAAGGAATTTCTAGGCAGAATGGGCGGGAAAATGCCCGAAGGAATCAGTATCACTTTCGACTTTAGTTACAAGCGAAATCAGATTGATCCGAATCATTTGTCGGTGATCGCCTTCTTGCAGAACAACAAAACGAAAAAGATTCTTCAATCTTCTCAGATCAGCCTGGCCAAAAAATGATTTCAGGGTTTTTAAGAAGTAAGGAGTAAGCAGGATGAGAAG
>JBJMGJ010000097.1:0-8543 GCA_045807965.1 Bryobacteraceae bacterium
CTTTCGTCCTTTGCTCTCTCACAATGCCGGAAGCCTATAAACTTCCGGCGTAGATAACGGTTGAGAAGTTCAAGGGCAGCTTCAAAGGATTCGTAAATTCGACGGGTACGGTGATCGATTGGCCCGGCGCCAATCCCGAATCTGCTGCGACAACGAATGAAACGCCCTTCTGCGTCCCGCTTTTGTTTGTGAGAACCGCCGCCGCTGGAAGATTCGTAATCCCCACGTAAATCGGCCCGCGCAGAGCGACGGTGCTCGTATTGCTCAGGACCAGGGTTCCGGTATAGCGGTGTGTGTTGTCGTTGTAGGCCAAACCCACGGTCTGAACGCTCACTTTGGTCGACACCACCAGGGGTAAAGAGAAAATCGCCTCTACCGGATCGTGATCGGAGACTCGCTCGGGCCGGGTCGGGTCATTGCGCAGGCTGTCCGGGAAATCCGCGTCGATCCGCGCATACGAGAACTTGGTCGCGCGGCTCAGCATATTGCTGTTTACGATGACGTGATCGATTGCCTGCGCGCTGCCGGAGAACGTATAGGAGTAACGCTCGGTCGACGGGATCAGGTCAGTATCGATGAGATCGGTAAGATTCGGGCTCACCAGGCGCGGTCCCGCGAGAACCACTTGTTGCGGCAAAGCTGGTGTGCCTTTGATAACTCCGATCGTGTCGGCATATCCGTCACTGAACTGGTAGGCGTTGTAATCACCCACCGAAACGATGTTGGCGGCCGGGTTTGCCGTTTGGAACCCCTGAATGAGGTTGCCAAGATATTCGGCCTGAGCTTGGCGTTTCGCTCTGACCGTGGACCCCGAACCCGGATCATCCAGACTCAGAAGTGATCGCAGATGATTCACGATCACGATGACAGGTAGTGCTGTATCGGATCCTTCCCGCTGCACCGTCGCGTTCAGAACCAATGGTGGGCGGTCATTGAGAACGGCTTGGGAACCAGTCGGGGTGGTGTAGGTCGTCTCCTTTCCATACCGCACGACGCTCGTCACCAAGACTTTGGGCGTTTTTATGAGAAAGCCCGAGTTGATGCCGCTGATGTCGTTGCCGAGCGAGAGATAGGGCTGATAACCGGGATTGGGCTGTCCGGCCGCGACCGCATCCGAGTTGACCTTATTCGCCAGCCCCTGAATGGTCGCGAGATTCTGGAGTTCCTCTACCGCCAGAATGTCGGGTGTGCGCAGGTAATTCCGTATCGCGAGAGACGCCTTGTTGAGACGATTGCCGAACGCCGTGGATGTTGGCGTCGCGTGCGTGGTGCCAGGATCTGCGCCGTCCGGCCCGTAGAAGTGCTCCAGGTTAAACGCAGCAATCGTGAGCTGCCCAGGATCCGCGGCCGGTACCGCCTGCGCGGTCATTCCGCCGGAGGCCACGGAGCCGGACGTGGGTTCAACGACTACGCTGTAGACGCTATTCTCAAATTCCAGCGGTCCCACCAGGTTCGAGACTGTTGCTCCGGTCGCAACATTAAGCTTCGCTGCGAGTTGTCCGCCATCGACGCCGACTACTTCCGGGTTGGTATCCCATCGAGTTACACAGCAGGGACTGCCGCTCGGCAACTGATCCGGGAGTTCGACACCGGGTTCTCGAAACGGCCGCTCAGTCCCCGGCAGTACACCGAAGAAGAATCCGGTGCTGGTGGATGTTGCGCTGGTTTCATTCACGCTGCCGAGCGTAGGCGCCACGACGGCCAGCGCATTGATCTGCACGCGCATACCTTCGTAGCGCTCCAGCTGGTCGAATGCGCCGTGTGGATCAATGTATGTGAGGAGAACCGGCGAGGGCACCGGATTTCCTGTCGAGAGAAGGACGACGCTCGAAGGCGAGTTTATTTCCGTGTTCGTCGAAGCGCCGGGAGCCGTGCTTGATGTGAATTCGTTTACCGGGCCCGTTACACAGACCTTGCTGCCGGGTTTGGCGCTTGCGGGAAGACGGCTCGCGCTTGTGTATACGTAGATCCCGTCGGACGTGGCCGCATCACCGTCTCCGGACGGCATCTGCAAAAAGAATCCGCTTCCGTCCGTGCCGGTAACCACGCCTTGAATCGTGACAGTGGCGCCGTTGAGCGGAGAGAAGTCACCGGGTCCTTGCACTTGCGCAATGCTTGCTGTCTCGCGACAGGTCGCCACCGCTTCCACCGTCAGCGTATAAGTGCCGGTCGCTGTAAGACCTTGTCCGTCGACAACCGTGATGGAGAATGTTGCGGTTCCAGCTGCACTCGCCGTTCCCTCCAGCGTTCCATCCGTGTTGAGCACGAACTTGTCCGGTAAAGTGCCAGCGGTTATCGAGAACGAGTAAGGTGCGGTTCCACCGGCAGCCGTCAGGCTAGCCGTATACGGGACGTTCACGTTTGCCGAGGCGAGCGTCACCGGACTGATGGTGATCTCTGGTCCACCGCTACAGAGATGAACGGGAGTTCGGGTGTTTCTTGGGCCGGGCTGTCCGGCCGCGAAGTCGGCGCTGTTGTCGCCAGCGTTTGAGCAGCCTGCCGCGGCTCGTGAGTTCGCCGTGGTGTTCGTTAATGTCGGTGCCGTCGCAACTAAGGAGCAGTTCGCGCCACCGAAGCCGACAAGGTCAACGACAGTGCCGCCCGTCGGACAACTAGCGCTCAGCGCCTCGGCGGAACTGACAAGCGCAACCTTTGCCGCTGTCGCGCTCATGGCAATAGTGCCGGTCGCGTCGGGAGTGGGGAGATCCTGAGTGCCGCCCGTCCCGGCAAATTCCTGAATTAAATAATATTGCCCGGGCAAAAGTGAACCGCCCAGAGGAGTTGTCTGCCAGCTTGTGCCCGTGGAAGACGCGTATTGAACGCTCCAGCCCGTAAGGTCGACCTGTGCTCCGCCAGTGTTGAAGAGTTCAATGAAGTCGTTGCGAAAGATCGCGCCACTATTGCCGCCACCGCCGTAGATCTGACTAATAACGACTTGCGCTTGTGCCGAAAGCACTGCCGCGCTGATGGCGAGGATCGCCATATTACAGGCTCGTTTCAACGAAGGCCTCCCTGGTCAGCGCCAGAATAGCAAGGCGTGTCAAGGGCGGATGAAGCGCAAACGAAGAGTCAAGGAAGTTGGTAGGAACGGGCAGATTCGAACTGCCGACCTGCCGCTTAGGAGGCGGCCGCTCTATCCAGCTGAGCTACGTCCCCACTCTGGTTGATCTCATTCAATTCTAAACGCCAGACTCGAGAACATGCCGGCCTATATCGGTTCGAAACTGCATCCCATCGAATTGGATATGGGCGATACCCTCGTAGGCTCTGCGAATTGCGTCCCCCAGGCTCTGGCCCCCGGCCGTTACGCCAAGAACGCGTCCCCCTGCTGTCTCCAAACCTCGCTCTGTGACGCGGGTCCCGGCATGGAAGACTCTCGTTCCGGATGTCTCCGCGCTTTCCACTCCGCGGATGAGCGCCCCTGTCTGTGGTTTCTCGGGATAGCCCTGCGCAGCCATCACCACACAAGCCGCGGGTTTTGATCGCGACAAATCAGCATCGGGATTCTTGCCGTTGGCACTGTCCTCCAGGACATCCGCCAGAGATTCCTGCATACCGCAGAAGAGTGCTTGCGTTTCGGGATCGCCCAAGCGTGCGTTAAACTCCAGCACCTTGGGCCCGTTTCCGGTCATCATCAGACCGGCATACAGGAAGCCGGTAAACGGGTTGCCCTCCCTTTGCATCTGCGCCAAAGTTGGCAGCATAATCTCGTCGAGAATACGGCTCAGTTCAGCGGCGCTGAGAATTCGTGAATCACAATACGCTCCCATTCCCCCCGTATTGGGCCCTGCGTCGCCGTTGAGCAATTTCTTATGGTCCCGGGCAGGAGAAAGCGGTAGGAGGGTTTTACCATCACTTAAACCCATTAAGCTCACCTCGTATCCGTCAAGAAATTCCTCGAGAACCAGGGGCGCGCCCAGCTTTGTGATTGCCGCTTCTGCTTCGACACAGGTTTGGGCAATGATCACGCCCTTCCCTGCCGCGAGGCCATCTGCCTTCACGACCAACGGAAATGAAAAATCGTTAATGTGCGATCGCGCTTGCTCAATCGACAAAGCCTGGACGGAACGCGCCGTAGGAATGCTGGCGCGTTCGAAAAAACGCTTCGCATAGACTTTCGAGCCTTCAATTTGGGCGGCGGCTTGCGTCGGGCCAATGATCTTCAGCTGCCGCGCGCGAAAGATGTCCACAATTCCCTCGACCAGCGGCGCTTCGGGGCCAACCACCGTGTACGTTACATTGTCACGGACGGCTAAATCCGCGACCGCCTCGAGCGAACCGGGAAACGGGAGACACCTGGCCACTGTGGCAATGCCCGGGTTCCCCGGACAGGCAATCACCTCCGAAACACTGGGTGATTGGGCCAGTTTCCATGCCAGCGCGTGTTCACGGCCGCCGCTGCCAATAACTAAGATCTTCAAGCGTGTACCCGAGGGCTAGAATAACGAATAGCTCCCCCACTCATGCTGAAGAAGTACGATGTCGTCGTTGTCGGCGGCGGCCATGCCGGCTGCGAAGCTGCCCGTGCGTGCGCGCGCCTCGGATTACACACCGCGATGGTCGCGATGAATGTCGATCTGATTGCCCAGATGTCCTGTAACCCCGCAATCGGGGGAATTGCAAAAGGACACCTGGTGCGTGAGATTGACGCGTTAGGCGGTGTCATGGGAGAACTCACGGATGCAGTCGGCATTCAGTTCCGCCTTCTCAACACCAGCCGTGGTCCTGCCGTGTGGTCGCCGCGAGCGCAATGCGACAAGAAGCAGTACCGAATCAGAATGCGCGAATGGCTCGAGCAAGAGCGGAATTTGCGTCTGGTGCAGGCCGAAGTGGGCGAATTGCTCTTTCAGACGATTGACGGACGGAAGACCGCGACCGGAGTCCGGCTCAAGGATGGGCGCGATCTGCAGGCCCATGCCGTTGTAGTCACAACTGGCACGTTCCTGAATGGGCTCGCTCACGTCGGAGAGCAGAAATACAGTTGCGGAAGGAACGGGGAAGCGCCGTCCAACACGCTGGGTGCTCAGTTGCGAACGCTTGGTCTCTCGTGGACCCGTTTGAAGACAGGAACACCTCCGCGGCTGGACGGTCGAACTATTGACTGGTCTCAATTTGAGGAGCAGCAAGGGGATCGCATCCCTACCCCATTCTCATTTCTGACGCAGCGCATTGAGCGCGACCAGATTATTTGTCACCTCGGATACACAACAGACGAGACCTATCGCATTTTGAGCGAAAGCATCTCGCAATCTCCCCTTTACAGTGGCCAAATTGAGGGTATTGGGCCCAGATATTGCCCGTCCATCGAGGACAAGGTGGTAAAGTTCCCAGACCGACGGCGGCACCAGGTCTTCCTGGAGCCCGAGGGTGTCGATACGCACGAAGTGTATGTCAACGGGATGTCCACCAGCATGCCGATTGCCGTTCAGGAGGCAATGGTAGCTTCCGTTCCCGGGCTGGAGCGGGCGGAGATGATTCGTCCAGGCTACGCGATTGAGTATGACGCGGTCGACCCGCGAGAGTTGAAGCATTCGCTCGAGATTAAATCCATCGACGCATTGTTCCTGGCCGGACAAATCAACGGAACCTCCGGATACGAGGAAGCGGGATGCCAGGGGTTGATGGCAGGTTTGAATGCGGCAGCGCACGTGAAAGGAACTGAGCCCGTTCGTATGGGTCGAAATGAGGGCTATATCGGCATTTTGATCGATGATCTGGTCAGTAAAGGGGCCGATGAGCCGTATCGGATGTTCACGTCGCGCGCCGAGTTCCGGTTGCAGCTACGCATCGACAATGCTGACGAGCGCTTAACGCCCTTGGGTCGTAAGGCGGGGCTTGTAGATGATACTCGCTGGTCTCTCCTCGAAAAGAAGCGGGAGCAGAAACGCAGGATCACGAGCGTTCTGGAAACTGTGCGCGCCAATGAGGCTCGGGATGTGGTTAGCCTCGATGCGGCGACGGACAACCCGACCTTAGCGGTGTGGTTACGTCGACCGGAGGCCCAAATTTCTCAGTTGGCCGGCTGGCTGCAGACGAAGATTGGCGAATCGCCGGTTCACGGACTGCTGACGAATGTGGAGACGGAAGTGAAGTATGCGGGCTACTTGCTACAGCAGCAACGCCAAGTCGAACATTTGCAGAGTGCCGAAGGTCGCACCATCCCGGAAGCCTTCGAATATGGGGATGTTCCGGGGCTTTCAACCGAAGTCCGACAGAAGCTCGGGCGGGTACGGCCTCGCACTTTGGGTCAGGCAGGCCGGATTCCGGGCGTGACACCGGCTGCCATCGCGATTCTGGACGTTTATCTCAATCTTGTCCGGGACGATGTTTCACGTGAAACATGTTCCACGTGAAACATGCTAGGATCGTCGAGAACCGTGGCTAGAGTCATCTCGATCGCAAACCAAAAGGGAGGAGTTGGCAAGACGACGACAGCCATTAACCTCTCGGCTTCTCTTGCCGCTTCCGAATTGCGTGTCCTTCTGGTGGATTCCGACCCGCAAGGCAATTCGACAACGGGTGTCGGTGTCGCCAAAGGGCCGGACCGGAAGACTATTTACAACGTGATTCTTCGTGAAGCCAGTGTTCACGAGGTGGTTACGCCCACTGCTTACGAGGGTCTCTCCCTCCTTCCGGCAGATCAAAACCTGGTTGCGGCCAACCTGGACCTTGTCGAAGGCGACGAACGCGAAACCCGACTCCATTCGGCCCTGTCCGCGATCTCGGCCGAGTACGATTACATCATCGTGGATTGCCCGCCGGCGCTCGACCTTTTAACCCTGAACGCGCTCACCGCCTCGGATGCGGTCTTGATACCCATTCTCTGCGAGTTCTTTTCACTCGAAGGGATCTCGCAGCTGATCGACACCGTGAGCCGTGTGAAAGAAACGTTCAACCCGCAACTCTCCATTGAGGGTGTTCTTCTGACCATGTACGACGATCGTACGAATCTGACTCGGCAAGTCGAGGCAGATCTGCGATCCTTCTTCGGAGACGAGATCTTCAAAACGGTCATTCCGCGAAACATCCGTCTCGCAGAAGCGCCCAGTTTCGGACAGCCCATTCTCGCGTACGATCCACGATCGCGTGGCGCCGAAGCTTACATTCAACTCGCAAAGGAAATCTTGGCCCATGACAAAAGAGCCAGATCGGAATCAGCGCAAGGCGCTGGGCAAGGGTCTCTCCGCACTTCTACCCAGCCGGCTTAATAATCCTGGCCCAAGTGCGCCCACTCTCGACAATAAGGCTGAACCCGCGGTTGCCCCAACCGCCGCCCTGCCCGAGAACTTCGAGAAGTTTGAAAGCGTTTCGCTGGACGAGATTAAGCCGAACGAGGAGCAACCCAGAACCGAGTTCGATGCTGAAAAGCTGCAGGAACTGACGCAGTCAATCAAGATCCACGGAGTTCTCCAACCAGTAACGGTCTACCGTACATCGGATGGTCACTACCGGCTCATTGCCGGTGAGCGTAGATGGCGTGCCGCCCGGCTCGCCGGATTGAAGGAAATCCCCGCATTAGTTCGGACTGTTGAAGCTCACCACCTGCTGGAATTGGCGCTGATCGAGAACATTCAGCGCGAAGATCTGAACGCCATTGAGGTTGCGAAAGCCTTCCACAACTTGGCGATCCAGCACGGCCTGAGCCACGAACAGATCGCCGAAAGAACAGGGAAGGACCGGTCTACGGTTACTAACTTCATCCGGCTGCTAAAATTGCCCCAGGCCGTCCACGAGGCCCTGGCCAGTGGCCAAATCAGCATGGGCCATGCTAGATGCCTGCTAAACGTGCCGACTGAAGCGGCGCAAACGGACCTTTGTCGGCGAGTTGTCGATCAGCAACTCTCAGTCCGCGAAACAGAGCGTCTGGCGAAAGCATTGGTTAGACCAGATTCAGCGCAGACGCCCATAAAAGCCGAAATAAAGGCGAACGGAGGGGAAGTGGATCCGAATATTCGCGCTGCGCTGGACGAAATCGCAATGGCGCTTGGAACGAAGGTTCGACTCTACGCGAAAAGCTCGAACGCTGGGCGGCTTGAAATCGAGTATTACTCTCCTGAAGATCTCGATAGGATCTACAGCGTGATTACCAAACACTGAGAAATGGTGCCGGCGGGAGGAGTTGAACCTCCGACCTACGGATTATGAGACCGTCGCTCTAACCACCTGAGCTACACCGGCAATTCACTAGCGCTTTTCTATCTTACAAGAGGCCGTTCTCTCATAACCTCCCCAGTTCACGATCCAGTAACTCCACACTTCGCGGCTACGCCGGATGGCCAGATGTGAACGCCATCTAAACTGTTACGTGTATTACAAGAGAAGTCGGTTTCGTAAACAGCTCATTGCGGTAGGCGTCCTAGCTTGCTGGGGGCGAATTGCTCTTCGAGAGATCCACAATCGAGTCGAGCCGCTGTTTCGGCAACGCAAGCATTCCGTGATGGGACGAGAGGTACAAGGCCAACTCGACTAGCGTGGTTTGACAATCGTCGGGCAAATGCGGACGAATCACATCCTTCCAGAAATCCGGGTCGCTCAAACAGAGC